>CBINHE010000061.1:0-24747 GCA_966250375.1 uncultured Oxalobacteraceae bacterium | reverse complement strand
CCCTCGCGCCTACTTCCTCTCAGCAAGCCGGCCTTGGCTTCATGCGATTGCCCTGGATTTCGCGTTAATGGCTTGCCTCTCTGCGTCGTTAAAAGTTACACTTGCGCTGTTTTCGTTAATGGAGACCCGTCTTGGGTAGTCCTAGTACCAATTACCAGCCGTCAGTCGACGGCAACCCGGCGAGATAGCACCCTCTTTTCATGCAAGCGCCTCTCGCCGCAGTGTGGTGGGCAGGCGCGTCCAGGCCAAAGTCATGGCCGCGCTCCCAAAGATTAATAGACCTGCACCGACCTTGCAGGCGTACTGTGCATTTGACCGAAATGCGCAGGAGAAGGAAGCGCATGATTAACGTATTCATTTTGCAAAATGGCCGCTTGAACCAGGTCAATATCGAAAGTCGCGCCGACCTCGAGAACTCGGCACCGGTGTGGGTTGATCTGACCGACCCGAATGACGATGAGCGGGCGTGGGTCAAGAGCATCTACGGCGTTACTTTGCCTGGCGAAGATGAAGTAAAGGACATCGAGGCATCCGCACGTTATTACGAAGCGGAAAATGGCGACCTCCATCTACGCACGGATTTTCTGCTTGAGGAGGAAAATGGCCCGTCGCGTGTCATTACCGTCGCGTTCATCCTGGCGAAAAACATGCTGTTTTCAGTGCATACCGATGACTTGCCTGTGTTCCGGCTGGTGCGCATGCGGGCGCGTTCGCGTCCTGGCTCCATCGGCGACTACAAGGATGTTTTGCTCGACCTGTATGCCACTGACGCAGAGTATTCCGCCGATGCGCTGGAAGGTATTTATCAAAGCTTGGAAGACGTCAGTCGCAGCGTGCTGCAGAAAGAGCTGACCGACCAGGATGCCGCTGCCGTACTGAATGCGATCGCACAAGAGGAAGATCTCAATGGCCGTATCCGTCGTAACATGATGGATACGCGCCGTGCGGTGAGCTTTCTGATGCGCGGCCGACAGCTCAATTCCGACCAGTTCGAAGAGGCGCGCCAGATTCTGCGCGATATCGAATCGCTGGATGGGCATACCGCATTCTTGTTCGACAAGATCAACTTCCTGATGGATGCGACTGTCGGTTTCATTAACATCAACCAGAACAAAATCATCAAGATATTCTCGGTTGCCTCCGTGGCGTTCTTGCCGCCAACGCTGATCGCGAGTATTTACGGGATGAACTTCAAGATATTGCCGGAATTGCAATGGGATTTGGGTTATCCGTTCGCTATTCTATTGATGGTTGGTAGCGCGATTGCGCCGTTCTGGTATTTTCGCAGGCGCGGCTGGCTCAAGTGAGACGGAAAAAGACGCGATTTCATGTCGCGTTATGCGTTCAGCTTGGTATCACATCGTCACAAACATTCCGACAACCGCAGCCAGCATGATCGCGACCCCGATCCAGCCAATCACGGTATGTCTGCGCGAAAGCGTGAATGTACCCATAATGTCGGATTCGCTCGCCAACAGCATCATCACCACCATGATCGGTACCGCGATCACGCCGTTGATCAATGCAGACCAAAACAATGCCTTGATCGGGTCGATTGGCGTGAAGTTAAGCAGCATGCCGCCAATGGTTGCCAGCGAAATGATCGCGTAAAACTCGCGCGCCTCCAGCGCTTTCAAGTCCAGTCCATTGTGCCAGTGGAAGCTCTCCGTAACGGCGTACGCTGCGGAGCCTGCCAGTACAGGCACTGCCAGCAAGCCGGTCCCGATAATACCTAATGCGAACAGCGCGAACGCGAATTCTCCGGCCAAAGGCCGCAATGCCTCCGCTGCTTGAGCCGAGGTCTGGATATTGGTGATGCCATGGGTCGCAAGCGTCGTCGCGGTCGTCAGGATGATCGAAAACGCGACCAGGTTGGAAAGTCCCATGCCGATGATCGTATCGATCTTCATTCTCCTCAAATGCGAGAGCGCATCTAGCGGAGATTTGCGCAAAGCTTGTGCTGCCCCGTCCGCGCGGATTTCTTCTACTTCCTGTGATGCCTGCCAAAAAAACAGGTAAGGGCTGATGGTGGTGCCGAATACGGCAACAATCAGCGTCACGGAGTCATTGTTCCAGGTGAATACCGGCCACGTGGTATGCGCCCACACTTCGCCCCACGGTATGTGGATGGTGAATACGGTTGCGACATAAGCGAGGAGGCCGAGCGTGAGCCATTTCAGGTAACTCACGTATTTCCGGTACGGCAGGAATATTTGCAACATCAGGCACAGGAAACCAAAGCCGAGCGAATAGAAATGGGCGGAGCCTCTCCCGCTCACGAGCCGCATCGCTTCGCCCATCGCGGCAATATCAGCGGCAATGTTGATGACGTTCGCAACCACCAGCAGCAACACGATGCCATACAATAACCACGGGGAATAGGTGTGCCGGATATTGGCAGCCAAGCCTTTGCCAGTTACCCGGCCGATGCGCGCGGATACCAGTTGAATGCCGACCATGAATGGATAGGTAAGAACGACCGTCCACAACATGTTGAAACCGAATTGTGCGCCGGCTTGCGAATAGGTCGCGATACCGGATGGGTCATCGTCGGCAGCGCCGGTAATCAAACCGGGGCCGAGAGCCTTGACCGCCTCATTATTTTTAAAAATGGAATAGAGCTTGCTGACCATCCGGGCCCTCGCAAAACATCGGCGGCCAGCCGGCAAGCCGGAGAAATGCCGCGATTACATGAAATAGGATGAGGGATAACTATCGATTGCGGGCCGGATTGTAACAGCCGACAGCAGCGTTTAGTGTGACAAATTGTTTCCTCTATCTACTCACGGCGACTGAAGCTAACGCAGGCGGGCAAATGCCGTGCGTGCCGCGGCTACGGTAGCATTAATCACTGCATCATCGTGCTGTATCGAGACAAACCCTGCTTCAAATGCCGATGGTGCAAGATAAACGCCTTCGTCCAGCATCGCATGGAAGAAGGTATTGAACTTGGTTTTATCGCACGCCATCATCGTGCTGTAAGAGCCAGGAATCTCTTGCGCGAAATACAAGCCGAACATGCCGCCGATTGCATCGGCGCAGAAAGTGATGCCGGCTTCCTTTGCAGCGCCGACCAAGCCTAGCGCCAGCTTGGCGGTTTGCCCGGTGAGCGTTTCGTAAAAACCGGGTGTCTGGATCAGCTTGAGCGTGGTGATCCCCGCCGCCACCGCCACCGGGTTGCCGGACAGCGTGCCAGCCTGATATACCGACCCCAGCGGAGCCAGATGCTTCATCAGATCGGCGCGGCCGCCGAAGGCCGCCACCGGCAAGCCGCCGCCGATCACTTTGCCCAATACCGTCAAATCCGGCCTGATGTTATAGAGTGACTGCGCGCCACCCAGCGCGACGCGGAAGCCGCACATCACTTCGTCGAAAATCAGCACCGCGCCGTACTGGGTGCAAAGCCTGCGCATGACGTGCAAAAATTCCGGTGTCGGGCGCAGCAGATTCATATTGCCGGCAACCGGTTCGACGATCACGCACGCGATCTGATCGCCCAATTTTTTGAACACCTCTTCGAGTTGCTGCGGATTGTTGTAGTCCAGTACCAGCGTGTGCTTGGCAAAATCTTCCGGCACGCCGGCTGAGGTCGGATTGCCGAAAGTTAGCAGGCCGCTGCCGGCTTTTACCAACAGCGAATCAGCATGACCGTGATAGCAGCCTTCAAATTTGATGATCGTGTCACGCCCGGTTGCCCCGCGTGCCAGGCGCAACGCGCTCATGGCCGCCTCGGTGCCACTCGACACCAGACGCACCTGCTCGATCGATGGCACCAGACGGCAGATTTCTTCCGCCATGTCGATCTCGCCTTCGGTCGGCGCGCCAAAGCTCAAACCGCGTGCAGCGGCATCCTGCACCGCCTTGATCACCTGCGGATGCGCATGGCCGACAATCGCCGGCCCCCATGAGCCGATGTAATCGATATAGCGGCGATCGTCGGCATCCCAGAAATAAGGGCCCTCGGCGCGTGTAATGAAACGGGGGATGCCACCGACGGAACGAAATGCGCGCACCGGCGAATTGACGCCGCCAGGTGTGCTCAGTTGAGCCCGGGCAAATAGAGAGTCGTTTTTGGAAGTCATGCAGAAAGAGAGAGTAGGAGAAAAAATTATTGATTCGCGTCAGGTTCGCGTGCCCAGAAATAGCGATCCGGTACCAGTTTGCCCATGCCCAGCCGTTGTGCGTGAGCAAGGGCGGCAACCGTAAATTCCTGTGCCTCGAAAACCGCTTCCGGCACATCGAGTCCATTGGCCAGCATCGCTGCAATGGTGGCGGACAACGTAGCGCCAGCACCGCTGAATGAACCTGATATCCGTTGCCATTTGTCCTGGCGTACCACGCCGGTCTCGTTGAATAGTGTATTGGCCACGTCATGCACATCGGATGGCGTGCCGGTGACGAACAAGTATTCGCAGCCCATCTCAATCACGCGCATTGCATCGACTGCCATCGTGTCCTCAGTCGAAGGTTCGCGCCAAGTTTCTGCCAGACGCGCCAGTTCTACGGTGGATGCCAATAATACTGTTGTTTGCGGAATCAGCAATTCGCGTATAGCAATCAGCAAGTCTTCGCTGTCCAGGCCTTGGTCCGGCATTGCTGATATGAACGGGTCGAGGATCAAGGGAATATCAGGATAGTCGGATACGATTTCCGCGATTACGGATACGTTCTCGATGCTGCCGACACCGCTCACCTTGAAGGCAGCAACCGGCATGTCTTCCAGGATTACACGCGCCTGGTCCGCGACCCAATCGGCATCGATGACTTGCGAGTCTTCAATTTGAGTGGTGTCGCTAATCAGAATCGCCGTGATGACGGACAGACCATGGCAACCCATTGCGGCAAACGAAGCCAAGTCGGCCTGAATCCCGATGGTGCCGACCGGATCGGCGACGCCGAAAGTCAATATAAGCGGAGAAGTTTGGTTTTGCACAGCCGGTAGATTAAGATATCCAACTTTGCATTTTACTTGAAGGGCTGTCAGTCGTGAGCAATAAAGAAACTTCGAACGAAGAATTCAAAACATGGATGTGTTTGATTTGTGGGTGGGTATATGACGAGGCAGCTGGTCTGCCAGACGAGGGTATTGCACCCGGTACGCGTTGGGCCGATGTGCCGATGAACTGGACTTGTCCGGAATGCGGCGCGCGTAAAGAAGATTTCGAAATGGTGACGATTTAAAGGTAATATTGCGATCCATGTAACTTTTGGTGAGAAAGCACGTGTAAGTGGAAATCACCGATGCGGCGTTGTGTCAAAGCATCTTGCTTTTTGTTACCGTTGCGCCGTATATTGAACAAAGTTTATTGAGATGACGTCATGACAACATCAATGGATAATGCCAGCCTGAAAATCATGGTGATTGACGATAGCAGCACAATTCGGCGATCAGCGGAAATTTTTCTGGGACAAGCAGGTTATCAAGTCGTCCTCTCAGAGGATGGATTCGACGCGCTTGCAAAAATGAATGACCACAAGCCAGCGCTTATTTTTTGCGACATCCTGATGCCGCGGCTTGATGGTTATCAAACCTGTGCGCTTATCAAGAAGAGCGCGAAGTTTCATGCGACACCGGTGATCATGCTGTCGTCCAAGGATGGTTTGTTCGATCGGGCGCGCGGCGCAATGGTCGGCTCCGATGCCTACCTGACCAAGCCTTTTACCAAAGACAGTCTGCTCAAGACTGTACGTGAACACACCGGCTGAGCGTTTTTCAAGTCATATTTTTGAGGTAAAGGTTTTGCAGATGGCCATTCAAAAGATTCTTATTGTTGATGATTCACCGACTGAACGTTATTTTCTTACAGATATCCTGATCAAAAAGGGATTTTCCGTTTCCACTGCCGAGAGCGGTGAAGAGGCGCTGCTCAAGATCAAGGCCGACAAGCCACAGTTGATTTTGATGGATATTGTGATGCCTGGCCAGAATGGATTTCAAGTGACGCGCGCGATTACACGCGACCCGGAAACGCAAGATGTGCCGGTCATCATCTGCACTAGCAAAGGTCAGGAAACAGACCGGATCTGGGGACTTCGTCAAGGCGCGCGCGACTATATTGTCAAGCCGGTCGACCCTCAGGAATTACTGGCAAAAATCGCGGCGCTCGGATAAAGACCGGCCATGACCCAATCCAACTCAACTCTCGTGCCGGACAAGACCTTCAGCAAGCCGGATGCAGTTGCGCGCCGCACCCGCTTGCGCGAATTTCAGGCGCAGTTGGTAGAGCGCATGCAAGCCGCTCGCAGCGGTACGCAAACGTACACTAGCCAGCTCGGGATCATGATTGGACAAACACGTTGCCTGCTCAGCTTGCAGGAAGCGGGGGAGATTGTGTCGGTCGGCGCCATTACCAAAGTACCTTTGACGCAGGACTGGTTTCTCGGCTTGTCGAATGTTCGCGGCAATTTGATCAGCGTGGCTGATCTCGCTCGTTTTCATGGACAACCGCCGACGCCAATCAACAAGGACTGCCGAATTGTTGCATTCGCGCCTTCACTGTCATTCAACAGCGGTTTGCTGGTGTCGCGCGTGATGGGGTTGCGCAATGTCGCGGATATGGAGCCGCAAGCAGGCGCAGATTCAGACGCGCCTCCATGGTGCGCAAAGCGCTACCTCGATCGCGAGTCCCAAGTCTGGACGGAGCTTAATCTTTCGTTAATCGTGCAAGATCCACAATTTTTGCACGTAGGTTTATAAACCGAACAGCCTGGTTGCGTGGACAGGCTGTACATAATCGGAATCAGGAGACTTAGCATGGCGTTTAAATTACCGGTTTTTTCCGAGGGAAGCGAGGAAACGCTTGCAGGCAGCGGAGATGTTGCCGCAGTCAGCGAGTTTGGCGCTTCCAAGAACCAGATGAGAGCGGCAAATACGGTGCTGGTGCAAGATAAGCCGACGCCAATGGCAACGCCAGCAGAGACTTTTGCAAACACTTTGTCCGGACCTAATCCGAACGCCACATTGATCGGCGACGTACTGGAAAAAAGCGGAGATATCCGTTTGCCGATCATTGGCAAGCTCCCTTTGCAACAACAGATTCGCATTTTGCTGATGCTGCTGGGCGGATCGCTGGTGTCCGGCGCCGGATTTGTGTGGCTTGACTCGAATTACTCGATTCTTCGCTCGACCCAGACGCAGATTGCCGGTGACGCGTTGATGCACTCGCAGCGTATCGGCAAGGCGGCGCCTAACGCGATTCAAGGTAACCTGCAGGCGTTCAATCAATTGGAAGAAAGTCGCAAGGAACTCAACCGCGATCTCGCCGTGTTGTTAAAAGGAGGCGACTACCAGGGACGTGCAATCGATACGCCGAATCCGCAGATGGAAGGGCAGTTGACGGATACGCAAAAGGTTTGGGCCAACTCGGACAAGGCTGCCGAGACTATGCTGAAATTGAAAAAGGAATTGTCCAGCTTCGGCGCCACGCTGCAAAAATTGAATGCGCTTTCCCCGTTTTTGCTGGAACTGACGGAGCAGATTTCCACACTGAAGGTGCAAGGCGGCGCGTCGCCGCGTGAAATTTCCGCTGCTGGTCAGCTTGTGATGTTGACGCAGCGTCTCGGTCGCAGCGCGAACGAATTTCTGACATCCGAAGGCGTGAACCCGGAAACCGCGTTCTTGCTAGGCAAGGACGCCAATACTTTCCGTGATATCACAGAAGGTTTTTTGAGCGGCAGCGAAGTGTTGCGCCTGACAGCGACCAAGGATCAAGAGACGCGCGAAAAATTGGCCGAGTTGCAAAGCAAATTCAGTGAATACCAGCAATCAATTGCCATCATTCTCGGTAATCTGCAAAACTTTACTGCGGCCAAACAATCCGAGCAATTGATCTTTACTGAAAACGAAACGCTGAAGCAGCGCTTGACCACGCTGCAAAAAACCTATCGCGCGCAACAGGACTCCTTGAACTGGACGTTCTGGTTGATGATTGGGTCAGCGCTCACCGCGCTGGTCGCCGCCACCGGCATTGCGCTGGTGCTGTTGCAGGATGGCCGTAACCGCACCAAGGAAGCGGATATGCGCCGCCAGGATGCAGACGCACAGCGGCTGCAGGCACAAAAGCAGGAGGAAGAAGCAAAGGCCGCCAACGATCAGAACCAGGCCGCGATTTTGCGCCTGATGAACGAATTACAGGAAGTGGCGGACGGTGACTTGACCGTGCAAGCAACGGTGTCGGAAGACATTACCGGCGCGATTGCCGACTCGGTCAATTACACGGTGGAAGAGTTGCGCGGACTGGTAGGTCGCGTGACGAATACAGCGGAGCAAGTGACTTCCGCGTCCAATCAGGCGCAAAATATTTCGACCAAGCTTCTCGCCGCTTCGCAAAAGCAGTCACGCGACATTCAGGAAACCGGCCAAGCCGTGCTCGATATGGCGGCGCAGATTACCGACGTATCCAAATCCGCGAACGAATCGGCCGACGTGGCGCGTCAATCGGTGACGGCGGCGGAAGAGGGTGCAAAAGCGGTGGAAAACGCGATCAAGGGCATGAACGAGATTCGCGAACAAATTCAGGAAACCTCAAAACGGATCAAGCGACTCGGCGAATCGTCACAGGAAATTGGCGAAATCACCGAACTGATTTCCGACATTACCGAACAGACCAACGTGCTGGCGTTGAACGCGGCGATTCAGGCGGCCTCCGCCGGTGAAGCGGGACGTGGATTCTCGGTGGTGGCGGAAGAAGTGCAGCGCTTGGCGGAACGTTCCGGCGAGGCGACCAAGCAGATCGGTGCGCTGGTGCGTACGATTCAAACCGACACCCACGATGCGGTCGCCGCGATGGAAAAATCAACGCAGGGTGTGGTCGAGGGCGCAAAACTATCCGATGCGGCCGGTGCCGCCCTGTCCGATATTCGTCGCGTGTCGAACCAACTGGCAGAGCTGATTCAAGACATCTCCGCTGCGACCGAACAACAAGCCACTTCCGCCAATGGCGTAGCGCAAAATATTCAGAATATTTTGACGGTGACGGAGCAGACACAGAAAGGCACGCAACAGACCGCACATTCCATTCGCGAATTATCCCGACTGGCAGAAGAGCTCAAAAACTCGGTGTCGCGCTTCCGGGTGGCAGCTTGATCCGATCACTTTTTTGTCGGCCTGGATAGTTAGGGTCCCGAATTAGAAATTCATGGTGACAGGTCGTGAACTCGGCTTGTCGCTTTTATACTAGTTTGAATCCGAAATGCGGCAAATGAGATCGATGGATTTTTTCGTCTGGCAAGGGGCGGGCTGCGGTTTCGTGCAGCAGAGATTTCGGCCAGCATGCTGCCCGCCTGCGGAACGGTTGGCGCTTGCAAGCACAAACGTGCTTTGCAAGGGCAACGCAGCCAGATGGAAAAAGACGCGATTTCCTGTCGCATTCCGGGTTCAGACTGGTATTAACTCCGCGAGGCAGTCATGACTACTCCTTCTTCCTCATCCTCACACGGTACCCGGAATAACTTCGATACCGGCCCATTGTCGTGGGTGATAGGTGAAATCCGTGAAGCGCTTGCCCGTTCCAGGATGTCTCTGTTCGAGGCTGTTGCGCAAGACACCGAAACCCAATCCACCGCGCTGCGCCATACCAAGACGTATTTGCATCAGGCGCATGGCGCCTTGCAAATCGTTGATGTCGACGGCGTTGCGATCATTACCGAAACCGTTGAAGACCTGCTGGATCGCATTGAGTCGGCCCAATTGAGCTTGACCCAAGATATCGCGCGTGCGATCGAAAATGTGTACCAGGCGGTGGTTGAATATCTGGAGGAATTATTGTCGGGCGCGGCCCCTCAGCCGGTGCGCTTGTTCCCGTATTACCGTTCATTGCTTGAAGTGCGCGGCGCCGAGCGGATTCATCCGGCCGATCTGTTTTTTCCGAATCTGGCGATCAGGCCGCAGTTGCCGGCATCCCAGCCGCATAGCGGCGCCACTGATGATTACGTAAGCCTGCGCAAGCGTTTTGAAAGAGCGTTGCTGCCCTTCCTGAAAAACGCTGGCGGTGCGGCCGAACTGGCAAACGCTGCGGCCATGCGCGATATCATCGGGGAGATCGCACGTGTCCAGGGCAACCAGCAATCGCGCCGATTCTGGTGGGTGATGCAGGGCTTTTCGGACGCGGTCGCGTCCGGGACAATCCATAACGAACTCTACATAAAGCAACTTTTCGCACGGATCAATCTGCAAATCCGGCGCTTGAGTGAAGGTTCTTCAAGTATTGCGGAAAGGTTGTTGCGCGATGCGCTGTTTTTCATTGCGCGCGCGGAAAATCCTTCGGCTCAGGCGCTGCAAATCCGCCGCGCCTATCAACTCGATGGCTTGGTCCCGGCTGACTACGAGAAAAAACGTTATGGTCAAGTCGACGTCGATGCCTTGATTGCAGCCAAGGAGAGACTGTCACACGCGAAAAACATCTGGAACCGCATTGCAGGCGGCGACACCAGCGGTGCCGAACCGTTCGAAAGTGAAATGAATGGCTTGGCCGAGGCTTGTACAAAACTGAACTCGGCGCCGCTTTCCAAACTTTTGCGCGGACTCAATGGCATCGCACGCCACGCAGCCCATGCCAATCCGGGCGACAGTCTCGGCCTCGAGATGGCGACCAGTCTGCTGTTCGTCGAAAATGCATTGAATAACATCGCTCAGCTATCGGATAGTTTCGCCGAGCATGCCGATGCAATGACAGCACGCCTGCTCTCGATCGTGTCGGGCGAACAACCTGCCGAATCCGCACAATGGCTGGACGATATGTCACGGCGCGCGCAGCAGCGCCAGACCATGATGGTGCTTGCGACCGAAATGCAGTCAAGTTTGCGGCAGGTCGAGAAAATGCTGGATGAATATTTCCGAGATCCATCGCAGCGGGCGGCTCTGACGAAGATCGACGTGGTGCTGCACCAGATCGAAGGTGCGTTGGCGATCCTGGATCAGGACGATGCGATGCGCGCAGTCCAGCATACGCAGGCAGCAGTGCGTCGATTCATTGATGCGGAAACCATCCCCGCCCTGCATGAATTCCAGCAAGTCGCGCAAAACGTTGGTGCCTTGAGCTTCTTCATTGAAACGCTGCAACTTCAGTCTGATAGCGTCAAAAAACGTTTTTCGTTCGATGACGAGCAAGGTGTATTTCGTGCGAAGCTGATTGAGAAAAATGAAGTCCCCGAAGTGACGACGCTGGATTTCGAACTCGATCTCGGCAACCCTGCGTCACCTGCTGAAAATTCGGGTGCAGGTGGCATCACGTTTGAGTCTGAAATTCTGCCAACTGTCGAGGCCGAACTCGCGTTCCATCAACAGCAATCCGCAGCACTTGCCGCATCTCTTTCCGCAGAGCCGAACAATGCGGCATTGCACGAACAACTAAAAGAATCCCTCGAACAAGTTCGGATCGGGGCAACCTTGATCGACAATCCGGAAGCCAATGATCGTGCGCGTGCGGCAATCGACATACTGGATCGCCCGGATTTTGCATCGGAAAATTCGCTAGCCGACATCATCAGCGCAACCGCATCCGTTCAGGCGCCAATCGAGCCGATCGTTGCACTGGAAGCACCGGCCACCGCCGAGGCGGTTGACGCCGAATTGCTCGAAATTTTTCTGTCGGAGGCGGAGGAGGTCTTGGCCTGCGTTCGCGAGACCATACCGCAATCGTGCAGCGAGCCCAACGACCAAGAGCATCTGACGACACTGCGCCGCTCATTCCACACTCTCAAGGGAAGTGGACGGATGGTCGGTTTGACTACCTTCGGCGAAGCAGCATGGGCAATTGAGCAAGTTCTCAATTTGCGTTTATCGGAGACGCGAGCCGGCGATGCCGATCTCTACGCGTTGCTCGACAAGGCAGCTGAGGTACTGGCTGCCTGGGTCGAAGATCTTCAAGCACGCGGCAGGTCGGATCGCACGGCAGGCACATTGGTGCAAGCCGCGGAACGAGTGAAGCTGGGCAGTGCGTTTTCGTTTGGCGATGACGGCGCAATACCATCCATGCAGGACGCGGCCCCGGCGGACGCCATGCCGTGTTTGCCCGCAGCCGATGACTTGTCCGATCGCGCAGAGATGCAGTTGGATTCGGAAACGGTAGCTGCGTCGCTGGCCGCAACCAGCAGCGATGAAGAAATTCCGCTGGTACTGGCGCAGGCGGAAGAAGTCACGCTGACGGATGCCGATTTCGCATCGTTGCGCGACGCCGGTGCAAAATTTGCATCGCCGCCAGTGGTGATGATTGCCGATGTTATTGAATTTCCCGGTATGGTCGCGCCCGCAGTCAAACGCGACGATAGCGTCAAGCAAATTGGCGATTTGCAGATCAGCGTTCCCCTGCACAATATCTATCTGGCCGAAACCGATGAGCTGGTCCGTTTGTTGTCGCAGGATATCGACGAATGGCGTCACGAGCCTGATCGTTACGTCAACATTCTGGCGGTCCATGCGGCCCATTCGCTAGCTGGCAGTTCCGCTACGGTAGGCTTCAAGCCATTGCAGGAAATCGCACATGCGCTCGAAATGGTATTGCAATACCTGGCGCGTCAACCGGTAAAACTCGGGCCTTCTGATTACGACACGCTGGAACGCGGGACCAAGCGCATTCGCTCCATGTTGCAGATGTTTGCCCTCGGAGAAATGCCGGATCACGAGCCGCACCAGGTCGAAATACTGGTGCGTCTGCTGCAAGAGATCGACACGCGCTCTGCGGCTAAATTCAAAGATTTTTATGCGGCGCCGAGCGAGCCGGTCCTGGACGAAACGACGATGGACATGGCGGTCGATGTTGCGCCCGAGTCAGAATTAGTGGCGGAACTGGGGCCAGAGCCGCAACGCATGCCAGTGGTGGAGGTGGCACCGCAATCGCAACCAGAATCCACGCTTGAGCCTGCCGAAGAGCCGATTAGTTCGCTCAATCCAGCCATTGCGACACAAACATTTGCGGACCAAAATGATGCTACCGCCGACCCGGCAATGGTACTCAAGGATGAGCTGGACGCAGATTTGATGCCGGTGTTCCTGGAAGAAGGGCGCGACATGCTGCCGCAGATGGAGCAAGCCTTGCGCACTTGGCAGCAGCGACCCGACGATGGCAGCTTGCCGCAGTCCTTGTTGCGTTTTTTACATACGATCAAGGGTAGCGCGAGAATGGCGGGCGCGATGGTGCTCGGCCAGCACATGCATGAAATGGAAACGCGTATCGAGCAAATCATGTGCTCGGGCAGTCCGTCTTCTCACATACTCGATGATTTGCTGGCGCGTCACGATCACGGTGTGTACATGTTTGAGCAGCTGCAGAATCCCGGAGCAAGTCATGCGCTTGCTTCAGCCGCAGGTGCCAATGAAGAACCGGGGCAGACACAGACTGCTGCGAATGGAAGCGTAGCGCCGGTTCCGGGTCAATTGGTCGAGTTGCCGTCGCTAATGCCGACGCAAACCGCGAATCTTGCTGCGCCCGCTACGCGGAGCGCGGTGTCGGCCTCCGCGGCACCCGCGCCTTTGGTGCGCGTGCGCGCCGATATTCTTGACCGTCTGGTAAACCAGGCCGGTGAAGTGTCGATCTCGCGTTCCAAGCTGGAAACCGAAGTGGGAACGCTACGGCTGTCGCTGTCGGAGTTGAATGAAAACGTCGCGCGTCTGCGGGACCAGTTGCGCGAAATCGAAATGCAGGCCGAGTCGCAAATTACATCGCGCATGGCGCATTCAGGCGACCGTGAATTCGATCCGCTAGAATTCGACCGCTTCACGCGTTTGCAAGAGCTGACGCGCATGATGGCCGAGAGCGTCAATGACGTCGGCTCGGTGCAGCAGAACTTGACGCGCACCGTCGATAGCGCCACCACGGACCTGACGACACAAGCGCGCCTGACCCGCGATCTGCAGCAGGATTTGATGCGCGTGCGCATGGTGCAGTTTGCCAGCATCTCGGAGCGCTTGTACCGCGTAACGCGGCAGGCGTCGAAGGAAGTCAACAAGCGCGTCAATCTCGATATCCACGGCAGCGCGGTAGAGATCGATCGCGGCGTGCTGGAAAAAATGGTCGGGCCGTTCGAGCACCTGTTGCGCAACGCGATTGTGCACGGCATCGAATCCAGGAGCGCGCGCCAGTCAGCGGGGAAAAATGAAATCGGCGAATTGCTGATTGAAATCCGCCAGGAAGGCAATGAAGTCGTGATCCAGTTCTCGGATGACGGCCAAGGCTTGAATCTGGGCCGCATTCGCAACAAGGCGCGGACAACCGGCTTGCTGGCCGATGACAGCGAATTGTCCGACGCTGAAGTGACTGACCTGATTTTCCACCCCGGCTTTTCGACTGCCGAAGAAGTGACCGAACTGGCAGGGCGCGGCGTTGGGATGGACGTGGTGCGCTCGGAGGCCGCCGCGCTCGGCGGTCGGGTCGCGGTCATGTCCGAACCCGGCAAAGGCGCGCACTTCACGATTCACCTGCCGTTGACGCTGGCAGTCACGCAGGTCGTGTTGCTGTCGACCGGCGGCAAGGTTTACGCAGTGCCCTCTGTGCTGGTCGAGCAAGTGCAGCAGCTCAAGGTTACCTCGCTCGCCACTGCATACAACGATGGCGCGGTGATGTGGCAAGGGCAGCGGGTACCGATGTTTTACCTGTCGGCACTATTGGGCGACACCGAGGCCGCGCCGGTCGCGCAGCACTATTCACCGATTATGATCCTGAAGAGCGGTAATGACCGTGTTGCGATTCACATCGACGAAGTGCAGGGCAACCGCGAGGTCGTGGTCAAGAATATCGGCCCGCAATTGGCGCGCATGACGGGTGTTGCCGGCGCTACCGTGCTGGGTTCGGGCGATATCGTGTTGATCCTCAATCCGGTGCCGCTGGCACAGCGCACCGCGCATGAGAACGTACGTGCGCCGCGCATGGGGGCATCCGATGCGTCGCATCAGATGGGCGCTGTTGCCGAGATGACGGCAGCGGAACCGACCGGTCCAAAATCTGAACCGATACAAGGTTTGCGCACCCATCATATTGTGATGGTAGTCGACGATTCGCTCACGGTGCGCCGTGTGACGCAGCGGTTGCTGTCGCGCGAAGGTTACCAGGTGGTGCTGGCAAAAGATGGTGTCGATGCGCTGGAGCATTTGCAGGATGTGACGCCGGATGTGATGTTGGTCGACATTGAGATGCCGCGCATGGATGGCTTCGATTTGACGCGCAACGTGCGCGGCGATGAACGGACGAAAGATATTCCGATCATCATGATCACATCGCGTACCGCGACCAAGCACCGCAACTATGCGATGGAGCTGGGAGTGAACGAGTATCTCGGCAAACCTTACCAGGAAGAAGCACTGCTCAAGTCGATCGCCGGCTTTATCAACAAAGAGACCCCGGTGACTTGGAATAATTGATACCAATCTGCGCTCATTTTAATGTCATGTTATGGATGCAGATTGGTATGAGGTGGCAATAAAAAAACCTGCGGCAATAGCGCGGGTTTTTTTATTGAATGGTGAAAATATCTAATCCCGCCTCTATGGCCATCTATGATGGAATCGGTAGGCGATTCCTGAATGGGGGATCGGCGGTAAAACTGTTAAAATATGCGTTATGGTGAAGCCAAGCAAGACCCGCAAATCTCCTTTCGGCCCTGGTGTTTCCCAGGATAAGCCCGATTTTTCCACATCGCCCAGCGATAATCCGCCCGAACTGAATCTGGCGAATCATTTTCTCATTGCCATGCCATCCATGCTCGATCCGGTGTTTGGTGGGGCGGTGATCTATCTATGTGAACACAATGCCAGTGGTGCGCTGGGTGTCATCATTAACAAGCCGACTGACATGACGATGGACGTCTTGTTCGAGCGCATCGATCTGACGCTCGAAATCGTGCCGAACCGCGTGTCGATCGACAAGAAGCCAGTCATGTTCGGCGGTCCGGTGCAGGTGGAGCGGGGTTTCGTCCTGCATTCGCCGTTCGAGCAATTCTCTTCCATGATGCAAGTGACCGACGAAGTGGCATTGACCACGTCCAAGGACGTGCTGGAAGCAGTGGCGTCGGGCGTGGGGCCGCAACGCATCTTGGTCACTCTCGGATGTTCGGGCTGGAGCGCGGGACAACTCGAGCAGGAAATCGCAAGAAACGGCTGGCTCACGGTGCCGGCCGATCCCACTATCATTTTTGATCTGCCGATTGAAGAGCGCTTTGTCGCTGCCAGGAAGTTGCGGGGGATCGCTCCGATGATGCTGGCCGGCGCGGCCGGACATGCGTAGCAGGAATTGGTACCCCGCCCTGCAAATATGTCAGCAATCAAACCGTGCCTTTTTTCGCCTGGCTGTTTCGGCGTTCCAGTGGAACGCCCTCGTCGTTGCATAGCTCGCTATGCGGCCTCCTCGCTCTTACAGGGCGCGTATCCGCTTGCAAGCCGATACCGTTACGCTGGCGAGCGACATGTCGCTCGAAACCCCAGCTTCACCCTTGCCAGACAAAAAAATCCATCGGTTTTATTGCCAATATATTTACAGGACGGGGTACTAGTGGAAACATTGCTGGGATTCGACTTTGGTTTAAAACGTATCGGCGTCGCGGTTGGCAACACATTATTAGAGCAGGCACAGCCGCTCACGATCATCACGGCCGCTACCAACGACGCGAAATTCGCCGCCATCGCGACGCTTATTGAGCAGTGGCAGCCGGCGCGTTGCGTGGTCGGGTTGCCGAGTCATCCGGACGGCGCCGAGCACGACATGACGATACGTTGCCGCCGCTTCGCGAACCAGCTGCATGGTCGTTTCGGCATCGCGACCGTCTTGGTGGATGAACGTTATTCTTCCGCCGTGATTCCCCATCAACGCGGCGACTTGATCGATGCACAAGCCGCCGCCATCATTTTGCAACAATATTTCAATGAATACACCAACCTCTAAATTGGATGCCGAAGCGCTGTATCAAGCGTTGGCACAACAAGTCAAAGCCGGCCTAGCGCACACCGACAACGTTGCCATCGTCGGCATTCATTCCGGCGGCGCATGGCTGGCCGAGCGGCTGGCAACAGCGCTGGAACTGAAGGAGCGTCTCGGCTTTATCGATGTGTCGTTCTACCGCGACGATTATGCGGAAAAAGGGCTGCACGCCGAGGTGAAGCCGACCCAGATTCCGTTCGATGTCGATGGCGCGACCATTCTGCTGGTCGACGACGTGCTCTACACCGGACGCACCACGCGTGCTGCGATCAATGAACTGTTCGACTATGGCCGTCCGGCGCGCATCATGTTGGCAGCGCTAGTCGATCGCGGCGGGCGTGAACTGCCGATCGCGGCGGACTTCGTGGCCGACACCATCACGCTTTCTGAACATCAGCAGCTGGTGCTGCAGCGCGCCACCGACGGCCGTTTTTCCCTCACGATAGATCATGCTTAATCCGCAACTCAATAAAAACGGCGAACTGCAACACCTGCTGACGATCGAGGGCCTGCCAAAGGCCATCGTCACGCATATTCTCGATACGGCTTCTTCATTTGTCGGCATCAGCGACCGCGAAGTCAAGAAAGTGCCGCTGATGCGGGGCAAAAGCGTGTTCAATCTGTTTTTCGAGAATTCAACGCGCACTCGCACCACGTTTGAAATTGCCTCCAAGCGCCTGTCGGCCGACGTGATCAATCTGAATATCTCCGCGTCCAGCGCCAGCAAGGGCGAATCGCTGCTCGACACGATCGACAACCTGTCCGCGATGCACGCGGACATGTTCGTGGTGCGCCATTCGCAATCCGGCGCCCCCTACCTGATTGCCAAGCACCTGATCGATACTCATCAGCCGCATGTGCACGTGGTCAATGCCGGCGATGGCCGCCACGCGCATCCGACGCAGGGTTTGCTGGACATGTACACGATTCGGCACTACAAAAAGGATTTCACCAATCTGACCGTCGCCATCGTCGGCGACATTTTGCACAGCCGCGTGGCGCGCTCCGACATCCATGCGTTGACCACGCTGGGTGTGCCGGAAGTACGCGCCATTGGCCCGCAAACTTTGCTGCCGAGCGGCCTGGAGCAAATGGGCGTGCGCGTGTTCACCGACATCAACGAGGGATTGAAAGGTGTCGACGCCATCATCATGTTGCGTCTGCAGAGTGAACGCATGAGCGGTGCGTTGCTGCCTTCCGCACAGGAGTTTTTCAAGAGCTACGGCTTGACCACGGAGCGCCTGGCGCTGGCCAAGCCGGATGCGATTGTGATGCATCCGGGGCCGATGAATCGCGGTGTCGAGATCGAGTCGGCAGTGGCCGATGGCGCGCAGGCGGTGATTCTGCCGCAGGTGACATTCGGCATTGCGGTGCGCATGGCGGTCATGAGTATCTTGGCGGGAAATTAATCAATCATTATTGCGGAACAGAGGGGGGGCGCAAGGCTTTATGAGGCGCCGCCGTGCGCCGCATGTCTCTGTCCCCCAACATTGTAAAAATCAAAGATGAAACTGCACATCAAAAACGGCCACCTGATCGATCCTGCCAATGGCATCGACGCACAAAAAGATATCTACATCGACGCCGGAAAAATTGTCGGCGTCGGCACCGCACCCGCCGATTTCCAGGCGAGCCAAACCATCGATGCCACCGGCTTGATGGTCATTCCTGGCTTGGTCGACTTGAGCGCACGCTTGCGCGAGCCCGGCTACGAATACAAGGCAACGCTGGAATCCGAGCTGCAAGCCGCGATGCAGGGCGGCGTCACCAGCCTGGTCTGCCCACCCGACACCGATCCGGTGCTGGATGAACCAGGCCTGGTCGAGATGCTCAAGCACCGCGCCAAGACGCTGAACAGGGCGCATGTCTTTCCATTGGGGGCATTGACGGCCGGATTGAAAGGTGAAGCACTGACCGAAATGGCGGAGCTGACCGACGCCGGTTGCATCGCTTTCTCGCAGGCCGATGAGCCGATCCTCGACACCACCGTCCTGCTGCGCGCAATGCAATACGCCAAGACCTTCGGTTATGCCGTCTGGTTGCGTCCGCAGGACCCGCATCTGGGCCGCAGCGGTATCGCGCATAGCGGCCCGATCGCATCGCGGCTCGGTTTGTCGGGCGTGCCGGTAATGGCCGAGACCATTGCATTGCATACGATTCTTGAGTTGGTACGTGCGTCCGACGCCCGGGTGCATTTATGCCGCATGTCATCTGCGGCCGGCCTGGAACTGGTACGCGCAGCGAAGAAGGAAGGACTGCCGATCACGTGCGACGTCGGCGCGCATTACATCCACATGACCGACGCCGATATCGGTTTCTTCGATTCCAACGCGCGCGTGAATCCGCCTTTCCGCGCGCAGCGTGACCGCGATGCGATTCGGCGGGCATTGAGCGACGGGACCATCGATGCCATCTGCTCCGATCATACGCCGGTCGATGATGATGAAAAATTGCTGCCCTTTGGCGAAGCCTCGCCGGGGGCGACCGGTCTGGAATTGCTCTTGTCGTTGGCGCTGAAATGGGCCGATGAATGCGGCGATGGAGCGCCGCAGGCAGTTGGCAAGGCAGTTGCAAAAGTGACCTCGGATGCCGCCCGTGTGGTTGGCTTGGCGGCAGGTCAGTTAGCCGTGGGTAGTACGGCGGATATCTGTTTGTTCGATCCCGCAGCGCGCTGGAAAGTGGAAGCAAAGGCGCTTGCGAGTCAAGGCAAACATACCCCCTTTCTCGGCTACGAGTTGATCGGGCAGGTGAAGGCAACCATTGTTGCCGGGCATGTCGCCTTCTTGCGGTAACAAGCATCATCCGAATGCATCCGAAAAGGACTTCTTAGGCATGCCCGCGTATCGCTTGCTGCGGGTCTCCATCCATCTGTTGGTCGGACTCTGGACCTGTGCTGTGGTTTTTCCGTGGGCCGGGGCCACTGGCCGCGAACGACGCATCAAGCATTGGTCGATGCAACTAGTCGCCATTTGCGGCGTACAAGTCGAGATCCGTCATGACGCCGATGCAAAGCCTGTGCCCAAGGCATTGATCGTTGCCAATCATGTGTCGTGGCTCGACATGTTTATCATCAATTCATTGCATCCTTGCCGCTTCGTCGCGAAATCCGATATTCGCGATTGGCCGCTGGTCGGCTGGTTGTGTGCACAGGCAGGAACAATTTTCATTGCACGCGGCAAGGTGCGGGACGTGCGCAGAATTTTCGAAGGCTTGGTGGCGAGTATCCACGCCGGCGAGCATGTGGCATTTTTCCCGGAAGGTACTACCGCAGCGCAGGGCGCAATACTTCCATTTCATGCGAATCTGTTTGAGGCGGCAATTGACGCGGAGGTGCCGGTGCAGCCGTATGCATTGCGTTATGTGGATGCGCAAGGGAAGTTGCATGCGGCAGCAGATTTTATCGGCGACATGAGCTTTGCGCAAAGCGTGATTGCTATCTCGCGCGCACGGCAAATCACCGCGCAATTGATTCGGCTGCCGCTAATCGAAACCGCCGGGGCGCATCGCAGAGACTTGGCCGATGCGGCGCAGCGTTCGATTGCGGCAGCGCTCGGCAAGGAAGTGGATCGGAGGCCGAAGACAGCCCGACAATGTCGTTCTCCCGTTTGAGGAGACTGTTCTCGGCACGCAACTTGGAAAGTTCCATGTGGCAGACGAAATCTCCGGGGGCGCTCACTTCTTCCGCTTTGCGATTTCCTTTCGTATGCTTTCGATCTCGTGCCGCTGTGCCTCGGTTGTGCCCCACTTGGGCGTCTCCTGCTGCCTGCGTTGTTGTGCCGCCATTTGTTCGGCGCGCCACTGTTCCTGGGCGGCACGTGCCTTGGCCTCGCGTTGTTCCCGCTCGTGCTCGACCGCTTGCCAGCGTGCGAAGGCGCGCTCGGTGGCGATCGGTGGGCCGCGTTTGGGCAAGCCCGCCATCTCCAGATAGGCATCGACGCGCTCCCGCACGAAATCCCAGGAGAACTCGCCAATGAACGCCAGGTTCAGCGCCTGGTAGATCGGCACCCATGCATCGCCATCCCGCGTTTTGCGGCGCACTGACAAATGCGGGTTGAACTGGTACCAGCCCTGCGCGATGCGCATGAACAGCGCCCGGTTGTAGGCGTAATCGCGCTCCACCTCGTTGCGTGCCAGTACGCCGGAAAGATGCTGGCGTTTGTTGCGTTCCGGTTTGACGACATTGGCGGGAAGATGCTGCCACGCCTCCAGAATGGCGTGCGTCTCGAACGCGGCGTAGGGGCGCCGCTGCCTTTCCGTGAAGCGCGACTTGAACAACACCCATAGCGTCTGAAACAGGAAATACTCCGACAGATGCCGGTCGATACGCACCAGGCGCTCCCCTGTATTGACATCGATGCTGGCCGGAGCCAGCAGTTCATAGAGTGCGGCGAACGGGCCGCGCGCAAACTTCTCGTCGCGGAAGGCTTCGCGCATGGCCCAGTGCAGCGCATTGCCGCCATAGTGATCGACCGCCTCACGGTCGGCGCCGCGCTCCAGCAGCGCTTCGACCAGCGGCACATTGCCTGCGGCGGCCGCCGCCATCAGCGGCGTCTGGTTCATCGGCAGCCGATGTTCTACGCCATGCTGGTCGCATTGTCGCAAGAGCTCCTTGAAGTGATTGGCAAAGTAGGGCGTGTAGCTCTTGCGGCCCAGCGTTGCCCGCTGTTGAGGGAAGTTTTTCGCCGCGTCGAATTTCGCTTCCTGCGCCAGCCACACGGCCAGCATCGGTTCATCAAAACAGGCAGCGATTTCATACAGCTGCTGGCGCTGCTTGCTGCCGGGTGCCTGCTCGCGAAACACCTTGACCAGCAGTTCAGTGGTCTTTGCGCCGTCGAATACCGGCCAAGGCACGGGCGTCTGCCGGAGAATATTGCGGCGAATCGCGTCGGCCTGTTCCTGCTTGCCTTGCAGGTCCAGCTTGCGCGCTTCCTTCTGCCAGTCTTCCAGAGTCGATTGTTTGGCATCCACCTTCATTTGTCCTGCCACAGACAGGTCGAGCAGATCGAACAGAGGATGCAAGGTGTCGGATTCCACGAGGTACAGGTTCTCGACCGCGCGCGTGAGTGCAACATAGAGCGCGTTGACGAAAAACTTGTAGACCTCCATCGACTTGTCGCTCTTGTCCTTCGCGCGGCGATAGTCGAGTATGTCGGTCGCAAGATCCTGTTTCCCGACCCCCTCGACAATCTCGGTAAATTGCGCGCGGTGATCGGACACGAAGCGGAACAGTACGATGTTGTCGTATTCCAGCCCCTTGGCTTCATGGATCGAGAACAGGAGCGGCGTGCCGAAGTGCTTGCGTGCCTCGGCCTTGTCCTCGTCACGCATGACCAGCACGGCAAAGCGGGTCGATTGGCGAATCTGGCGGTCGAGTTCTTTCTTGACGCTGTCCTTGTCCGGCACCAGCGCCACCTGTCCAGCGGCTCCGCCGACCGCCTGCACCAAGAAATTGCTCTCGCGGTCGATGGAACCGAAGCGGCGCTGTTTGATCTTGAGTAACTGGTTGGCCACGCGGGTCGCTTCCGTTCCATTGCGGAAGTTGGCGGTGAGCACCCGCAGCTCCTGCTGTTGCGCTAGTTGCGGATCGCGCCAGAACAAACTCTTGACTTGCCCCCATGAGAAAAAATTCGGATGCACGATCTGGTTCGAATCCCCGCACAGCAGGAAGTTGCCGGGCTTCTTCAATGTCTTGAGCACCAGCGCCAACTGGACGCTCGTGATGTCCTGCACTTCATCGATGACCACGAAGTCGTAGCGCGGCGCGGCCATGTTTTGCCATTCATGGGCAACCAGGTTGAGGTCGAACAATTTTGATTCGCCAAGCCAGGCACGGTACTTTTCAAACAGGTCGTAGAGCAGTTCGCGCTCTTCGCCGTAAAAGATCGACTGCCGCACCCCGAGCGCCCGATAGGCGTCGCGCGACAGCACGCCGCCGGCATCGGCAGCAATGACGCCGCGAATTTCCTCGAACGCCTGGTGGCCGTCGATGCCCTTGAACGCCTGCCGCACCCGCGTAAACCAGCCAGTGAAATCGCGCCATAGCGCTTCCCGTCCCGACGGTACGCGGATGGATTCGACGAACTCGCGGTAGGACAGAAACACGGCTTCCTGTCCCTGGTGTTCGAAACCGTTCGCATAGTAGAGGTCGCGGGCATTCTGGGCGAGGTAGGCCGAGTGAGTGACGTACAACACCTCGCCTTCCGCATGCTTCATTTTCTCCAGTGTCAGCGCGGTCTTGCCGCTGCCGGCGCTGCCGACCACGATCAGCGGCGACGGCTGGCGATAGATCGCTTCCTGTGCATCGTCGAAAGAAATCGGTTTGTCCAGCAGATGGATGGCGCGACGTTCGGGATGCAGATAGCGCACCGGCTGCGCATCGTGCATGGCTTCGGCGACATCGCCATCAGGAATCCTGGACTCGTCGATCGCCGCACCGCGCAAGAAACGCGACTTGTCGTAATCGTGATGCGCGATGACTTCCAGCATCAGCGCGCACACCTCATTGTCATGCCGCACCAGCGAGAACAACAGTCGGTCGGCACCGTCGAGTTTGGCCCGGTAGAACTTGCCGTGGGTCAGGTTAGTGAGTTTCTTGACCTGTGCGGCGTGGAAGTCGTCGCGGGCGATGGCTTCGGTCACCTTGCAGTAGGCTGTCTTGACGCGCGACGTGTCGAGGCCGATGTATTCGAGAATTTTCATGGGGAGAAGGAGGGGAAACGAACATGGCATTATAAATTGGACAATGCAAGCCTGCCATTGTCCCATCCTCGAACGATTCCTGCATCCTGAGGCGGCGATTCATGCGTGGCATCAACGGGATGCTTGCCAATCACCATGTCGCACTCTCATTGCTGAAATAAAAATTGTTTATGGATGACACCGGCCGAGGCATCGCGGCATTCGATTGCGGCAGCGCCCGGTCAAGAAGGGAATGGCGGACCGGAGATTGTTCGGCATGTTCAGAAATTCGTACAACCGCTATCCCTCTGAATGGCCAATTCAGAGGGATAGTTTCCAACGTCAAGACATTACATCAGTCGCGGTGACGCATCCTGCAAAGCACTTGTCGCCTGCAAACCCTGATTGGCAGTACCGAATTGCGTACTCGCCAATAACGCCTGCGCAGGCGTCATCGAGATAGTCGACAGGTTGCCGTTCTTCGCATACTGATACGCCAGATCGCCACCGATGGCCGCCGTGTCGCTGCTGTTGAGATAGAAATTCAGCAATGAAGACGACAGCGCCCAACTCGTCAACGTCGGCGTCGCCGCACGCGCCTGATCGAACGCCGTCACCAGACCATCGAAGTTGAATTGCTCGACCTTCTTGTTGTTGATGACGCTCGCCGATGCGGCATCGTAGTCGGTCGTGCCTTCAATGACGACTTGCAGATTGGCGACGCTGTGATTATTGACGCTTGCATACCAGTCTTTGAAAGTCACTTGTTCGCTGGCGCCGATCACGAGAGTCAGATCATTCCCTGTTTTTGAGAACAGGAGGTCTGCATATTTAATGCCCTTTCCAAGCGAAAGCGTGTTGTCCTTGCCTGTGCTGGCATTGACTACGTCCTGCCCGTCACCACGGTTGAAAACGATCACATCCGCACCTGCTCCGGTAGTTATCACATCATTTCCCGCACCGCCAGCAAAGAACTCATTACCAGCGCCACCGGTGATTGTGTCGTTATCAGCACCACCATCAAACAAATTGTTGCCGACCGTGTCACTAAGCGTATCGATTCCTGATCCACCTTGCATGATGTCGTTGCCGTTCCCTCCATAAAGTATGTCGATGCCGACGCCGCCGATCAGCATGTCATTGCCGGCATTTCCATTCAACGTGT
>CBINHE010000060.1:0-25442 GCA_966250375.1 uncultured Oxalobacteraceae bacterium | reverse complement strand
AAACGTTGCTCTTCAGAACAACATCGGCAGAGAATTCATAGCGCGATTGCCCTGTGAGGCGGGGTGTAATCGAAAGTGCGGGATTTTTCATACAGCGACTATTTTCCAATAAGAATCCCAAACGCCGTTGAGGCGAGCGGCGATCATATTGGCCATGGCACCCGCATTGTCGAATAACCACCAGGCGCCTGGGCGCTTAATCCGTTTTTGCACTACTTGCCGGTGTCCGCTCTCAATTTCACCCGAGCCGATTGGCAGCCCACGTTCCAACGCCCCCTTGTAGTCTAGGTGCGGCAGCCTATTCGATAGGTATTGGTGCGCTTGTCGAACCGGCTGAGGGTGTTTGCCTTCTTGCTCAATGGGTTCAACATGCGGGCGAAGCGTTTTCAGTACTGCCTGCACCTCATTGGTTTTCAAGCGTTCTTGCTGTTGATGAAGCATGTCCTGGAATCTTGTGCACAAACGGTGGCAGCCGCGGCCAAATATTTCGCACACATGGTAGAAATCGACGAGGTACCTCCCTTGTGCGCCAAAACGCAGGTCCATTTGATTGACAATCCAGGGCGCGCCATCGCCGATTCCATGCACCCAGGTCGTCTGATTGAGCCCCACCCTTCTTCGTGCTGCCTCTTCCAGCAACTGGCCCGCTGCATCGGGCCCACCTGCGGTGATGGCAAACACAGGGCTCACCTTTTCCGGCTGCCGTGCAAGACAGAGTTTGACTTCTCTCCATTCAGACTTGCGCGTCTTGCGTCGATCATCGGCTGCCCCGTCCATCCTGACGCAGGGGGCGAGACTGCCGTCAGTCTCTACGATGAGCGTGTCGGCGAACGTTTCTCGCACTGCCGGCGACGGTACGCTCAGCGCCTCGATTTTCTCTGCATGATGTAACGTGATCGTTCTGGCAGAGCTCACCGAAATATCAATCCCATAGTGGCGACGCATCTTTTCCGCCACTTTCATAAACGGTTCATCCGCACCAAAGTCCGTCAGCGCCTCTTGTAACGGCGTTGAATAATCTCGTGGACTCACCTGGGCTGTCGTCAGAAAAGGACGAACGACCGTTCCTTCGCGCCTATCCCGGAAGCATTGCTCTTCTACTTCGATTGCGCCGAAGGTGCTGTGCCACTGAACTTTTTTTCCTGTCTTTGACTACGGTCGCTGTAGTCGATTCTGACGCTGTACGCCAGGCCTGATTTTCTGCCCAGTCTTTGAGCACTTCCTGTCCCATGCCACGCAACTCTTGTATCGCTCGCCTTTCTGCATCATCGGCGCGCTCTACGCCTGCACTGTCGACCAGCGCCAGTAAATTCATCACCCGCGCTTTCAGGATCGGATGGCGCTTGAGTGCCTCACATAAGGCTTCATCCGTCTGTTGGCTACTTGCAATCGCTCTTTCCATGTCCATCATCATCTCCGCGTCGCCGTTGTGCCCCTTGCCGCTTTTGACATCTTTTCTCTCTATTCATTGCATTACACGGCCTTTCACAGTCTTTCAAGTAAATATTGCCGTATCGGAAATCCCACACTTTCGATTACACCCAATGAGGCGCTAAGTTCTCTCTTTAATCAGTGGCCATGCTTTGCGCAAGTAGTAGAACATAGACCACACCGTCAGTACCGCAGCCACACCCAGCAACCATCCGCCCCAGATACGCGTATTGATGATACCGAACAAGGTATCGTAGAACAGCAACATCGGAATGGCGATCATTTGCGCCATGGTCTTGATCTTTCCGAGCGAACTTACGGCAACCGATTTGGATGCGCCGATTTGCGCCATCCATTCGCGTAACGCTGAAATAGTTATCTCGCGGCCGATGATCACGAAGGCCACCGCCGCGTTAACGCGATCGAGTTGAATCAATACCAGCAGCGCTCCGACCACCATCAACTTGTCGGCGACTGGATCAAGAAAAGCGCCGAATGCAGAAGTCTCATTCCAGCGTCGCGCAAGAAAACCGTCAAACCAATCCGTTGCGGCAGCAACGATAAATACAGCCGTCGAAGCGCCCCCTTTCTCAAATGGCGTCAGCCACGTATCCGGCAAATAAAAGATACCGACTACCAGTGGAATCAGCGCGACGCGTAGCCATGTGAGCAAAATGGGAATATTAAGTGGCATAAATTCGTTTTTTTTAATTATTGGAATCGCGCCCAGATTGAGCGAAGTGCAATTATTTAGGTAATTTAATGCAATTGTCTGTAAATGTCTTCTGCCAATTGGCGTGAAATGCCTTCGACGGAAGCCAATTCATCCACGCTCGCATCGACCACGCCGCGCAAGCCACCAAAACGCGCCAGCAGCTTTTGGCGCCGTTTGGCGCCTATGCCCTCAATCTCTTCCAGTCGTGACGTCTGACGCGCCTTGGCACGCTTTGCACGCATGCCCGTGATCGCGAAGCGATGTGCCTCGTCGCGGATTTGCGCAATCAACATTAATGCGGCCGATTCCTTGCCCAATTCCTGGGGCACGCGGCCATCTGCAAAAATCAGCGTTTCGAGCCCAACTTTGCGGCCCTCGCCTTTCGCGACACCGACAATCAGGCTAATGTCGAGGCCAAGCTCAATAAACACTTGCCGTGCCATCTCGACCTGGCCTTTGCCACCATCGATCAGCGCGATATCCGGCATGATGCCTTCGCCATTCGCCACTTTTTCATAGCGCCGCATCAAGACCTGACGCATTGCTGCATAGTCGTCGCCAGGGGTTATACCACTGATGTTGTAGCGCCGATATTCGCCATTCTGCATCGCATGATGATGAAACACGACGCAAGATGCCTGTGTTGCTTCGCCTTGCGTATGACTGATGTCGAAGCATTCGACGCGCAATGCATCAATATCCGCAACGTCGATGCCAAGCGCCTCGACCAATGCCCGTGTACGGGATTGTTGAGAACCCTGCTCGGACAGCAAACGTGCCAAGGCGATTTCTGCGCCCTTGTGCGCCATTCCAAGCCACTGGCGACGTTGCCCCTGTGGCTGAAACACCAGATTGATGCGATGCCCGCATTGCTCCATCAAGGCCATCATCAACGCCGGCTCGTTGAACTCGACGTTCAAAATCAGTGTTCCCGGGATGAATTTATCGATGTAATGCTGCGCTAAAAACGCCTTCAATACTTCGACCGCGATCGCATCGTCTGCGGTCACCAGAACGCCATCCACGTGCACGGGAAAGTAAGCGCGATCACCCAAGTGACGTCCGCCTCTAACCATCGCGAGATTGACGCACGCGCGACCGCCCTGCACGATCACCGCAATAATATCGATATCGGCATCACTCACGGTCTCCATGGTTTGCTGATGCAATATGCGTGACAATGCCGAAATCTGATTGCGCATAACCGCCGCCTGCTCGAATTTCAGCTCCGCCGCATACGCATGCATCTTTGCTTCCAATGCCTGCATCACTTCCGTTTGCCGCCCACGCAAAAACTTGGCGGCATTGTCGACATCGGTTGCGTAGTCTTCCGGACTGATTGCATTGACGCACGGTGCGCTACAGCGGTTGATCTGATGCAGCAGGCAAGGCCGCGTGCGATTGGCAAACACTGAGTCCTCACAGGTGCGCAGCAGGAATATTTTCTGCAGAATCTGCATCGATTCCTTGACCGCCCACGCACTCGGGAAAGGTCCGAAATACTGATTCTTCTTATCGACCGCGCCGCGATAATACGTCATGCGTGGAAAATCCTGCCCGGTGATCTTCAGGTACGGATAGGATTTATCATCACGGAACAGGATGTTGTAACGCGGCTGCAGCGTCTTGATCAAATTGTTTTCAAGCAGCAGCGCTTCGGCTTCGCTACGCGTCACTGTGGTTTCGAGGCGTGCAATGCGTTCGACCATCATCGCGATACGCGGGCTCGTCAGCGTCTTTTGAAAATAGCTGGACACTCGCTTTTTAAGATCACGCGCCTTGCCAACATAAAGCACATTTTCGCCTGCATCGAAATAGCGGTACACCCCAGGCAAATGCGGGAGCTTTGCGACCGTGTCGAGGACGGTCGCACGTGGATCAGAAGCAACAGATTCCGACATCGCTATAGCGTCATTGAAATCAAGGCTCAGTCCGCAAGCAGCAATTGGATAGTTCTTTTGGCCGATTGGTAGCGAGGATCTTCCTGTAGCCAGTCCCACGTCCATGCCGAGGTTTCCGGCACCAATGCTGCGATCCGCTTCGCACTTTCTGCAAACTTGGCATTCATTTTCATTTCCAACCCCGTCAGCATCTGATCCGCCTTATCCGGCGAATTGCAAATCAAGACCATATCGCAACCGGCCGCCAGCGCTGCCTTGGCACCCTCAACGACGTTGCCGGCTACACTGGCGCCTGTCATGCTGAGATCGTCGCTGAAAATCACACCTTGAAAGCCCATATCCTGGCGCAAAATCGATAGCCATTTTTTGGAAAAGCCTGCCGGATGCTTATCCACTTTCGGATATATTACGTGCGCCGGCATCACCCCTGCCAAACTCATCCCGAGCCAGTCGTAAGGCGCGGCATCTTCCGCCAGGATTTCCTTCAAGTCGCGCTCATCGACCGGTATCGCGACATGGGAATCCGCCTCCGCGAAACCGTGTGCCGGGAAATGCTTGCCGCAATTTTCCATACCAGCCAATGCCAAGCCGTGATTAAGGCTTTTTGCCAGCATCGTCACCACACGGGCGTCGCGATGAAAGGCACGATCGCCGATCACCGCCGACGCGCCGTGATCCAGGTCGAGTACAGGTGTAAACGACAAACCGACTCCGCAGGCACGCAGCTCCGCAGCCAGTACAAAACCGACGTCAGTAGCCGCCTTGGTCGCCGCCAGTACATCACGATCCCATAGCTCGCCGAGCTTGCGCATTGCCGGCAGTTTGGTAAAGCCATCGGTCTTGAACCGCTGTACACGTCCGCCCTCGTGATCGACTGCGATCAGGATCCCCGGCCGCACCGCATGAATCGCCGATGTCAACTCGGCAAGCTGTTGCCGATTCTCGTAGTTGCGCCCAAATAAAATTACACCGCCCGTCAAAGGATGCTGGATGCGACGAATATCCTCTGCGGTGAGTGTCTTTCCGACCACATCCAGCATGATGGGGCCGAGGTGCTGCGTCGAATTCAAACTTGCATTTATTACTTCTTTCATCGTTTCTCCACAATCACGAACGCAACCGCATACTCGGCTTCATCGGTAATCGATACCTGTGCGATCAGTTCGTTTTGTTCCATAAATTCTTTTAATATTCCGCTTGTCACGACGACCGGTTTGCCGCTCGGTGCATTTAGTGTTTGCATGGCACGCCAAGTCATCGGCATGTGCATGCCAAGGCTGATTGCTTTGGAAAATGCTTCTTTTGCCGCGAAGCGGGTCGCCAGAAAACGAATGCCGCGAGCCGCCACTTTCGCTTTGCGACGCCGGTATTTTTCCAGCTCTTCCGGACCGAGAATTTTTTCGGCAAAGCGCTCGCCGTTACGCGCCAGTGCCGTTTCGATGCGCGATATCTGGATGATGTCGGTGCCGATTCCGAAGATCATTTTTTATGCAAGCCTAAGCGCGCCGCGACCATGATTGCCTTCATTTCCTTGACTGCATTTTGCCAACCGATGAATACCGCATGCGCAACAATCGCGTGGCCGATATTCAATTCTGCAATTTCAGGAATGGCGGCGATTGCCTGGACATTCGTGTAATGCAGCCCATGACCCGCATTGACCTTGAGACCATGCTTAACGCCGTGCAACACGCCTTGTTGCACCCGTGCCAGCTCTTGCCTCTGCGCGGCCTCGGTATGTGCGTCGGCATAGCGGCCGGTGTGAATTTCGATGACCGGCGCCCCAGCCTCTGCCGCTGCCTTGATCTGTTCAAGCTCGGCATCGATGAACAGGCTGACGCGTATGCCTTGCGCCTGTAACTGCTTGACGGCTGTCTGCACTTGCGAAAAATATTTGACGACATCGAGGCCGCCTTCTGTAGTCACTTCATGGCGGCGCTCCGGCACCAGGCAGGCATCCTGCGGCTTGATGCGGCACGCAAAGTCGATCATTTCATTGGTGACCGCCGACTCGAGATTCATGCGAGTACGCAGTTGCGGGCGAATCGCTTCGACATCCGCGTCCTTGATGTGACGTCGATCTTCGCGCAAATGCAATGTAATGGCATCGGCGCCGGCCTCTTCGGCCAGCAAGGCTGCCTGTACTGGGTCAGGGTAACTGGTGCCGCGCGCGTTACGTAGAGTTGCCACATGATCGATATTGACGCCAAAATCAATGATGGGACTGTTTGGATGCAAGAAGCTCATGGATATACGGTCGGTTATAGCTGCATTAAATCTATCAGAATCTGCCGTGTGTTGAGTTGCGCGCCACCCAAATGGTGCGCCAGCAAAAAACGCATCAGGAATTTGCTCTGCGACTGGGTCGTGCTGTCCGAATAGTCTTCATGTTCCATGTCAAGCAAAGTCTTGCCGGAAACCCGCGGCCACTTGTCGGCCGGTTTTGCAATACGAGGGCCGCGCTCCGGATCCACTACATAGATCTGGTTTGCATCAACTGGCTGCCCGGTTGACGTGCAAACCGTGAAATCGCCGGCAACACCGGTTTCTCTTAACAACGTGCGTTCGAATTTTCGTAATACGATGGGAGCAGGTTCATTGTGCGCGAGCTGGTTCAGCGTCGCGACATAATGGTCAAACAATGCCGGATGCGGATCATCGCGTGCCAGCAATTTGACCAGCAGTTCATTGAGGTAAAAGCCGCACAACAGCGCCGATTTTTCCAGAGGCAGCAGGCCACCGACCCATTCAGCCGCGATCAGTGTCCGCACTTCGGATTTGCCACTCCAGCCGACAGACAGCGGTTGAAATGTTTGAAGCACACCACGCAATTTGGAATGGGGCCGCTTGGCACCTTTTGCAACCAGCGCGATACGACCGTTGTCGTGTGAAAACACGTCGATGATCAGGCTGGTTTCCTTGTATGGATAACTGTGTAACACGAAACCGGGTTGATGGAGAATGCGGTTTTCTCTTTCAGGCAACTTGGCACGCCTTGCCGGTACAGGATTGACTGCTGATGGGGTCGCGGCGAGTTCATCCACATTGCACGCATCCTGCCCGGACGGGAATGTTTGATTGCTTTTATCGATACCCTCAGCCGCCCCCTCCGCCATCGCCAACGTTGAGGGCGGGTTCGATATGGATTTGATCTCGGCGGCAGTCAAGTTCATCGTATGAAATGCTTATTCGTACCCGTACGCTCGCAGTCTGGCCTCGTTATCTGCCCAGCCGGACTTTACCTTTACCCAGATTTCAAGATACACCGGCCCGCCAAAGAGTCTTTCCATATCAAGCCGGGCTTGCGTTGAAATTTCCTTGAGCCGCGCCCCCTTCTGGCCAATCACCATTGATTTGTGGGTGTCGCGTTCCACGAGAATGGCGGCGAAGATGCGGCGTAAATCACCTTCCTGCTCGAATTTTTCAATCAGAACGGTGCTGGTATAAGGCAATTCATCACCGACTAGGCGGAATACTTTTTCCCGCACGATTTCAGCCGCGAGAAATTTTTCGCTGCGATCGGTAATATCGTCTTCACCAAAAATCGGCTGATTTTCAGGCAAATATTTCTTGATTTCGCCTTGCAGGTTAGCAAGCTGAAATTTCTGTTTGGCAGACACGGGAACGACCGCCGAAAAATTATGTTGCGTTGCGACTTGCTGGGCAAAAGGAAGCAGCACAGCTTTATCCTTGATGCGATCGGATTTGTTAATTACCAGAATGCAAGGCACATTAGCCGGAATTAAATCCAGCACTTGCTTGTCTGCTGCGCTAAAGGTACCGGCTTCGACGACAAACAAAATCACATCCGATGCGATCAGTGTATTGGCAACCGTTTTATTGAGCGTCTTGTTCAGCGCATTGGAATGCCGCGTCTGGAAGCCTGGCGTATCTACATAGATAAATTGCGCATTCTCAACCGTCTGTATACCTGTGATCCGGTGGCGTGTGGTTTGCGCCTTGCGCGACGTAATGCTTACTTTAGCGCCAATTAATACATTCATCAGCGTTGATTTACCAACATTTGGACGACCTATGATGGCAATGTAGCCGCATCGAAAGTCGGAGGGTGCAGCAGATTGTGTCATGCGATTTTTGAGTGTGGTGCGACGTGCGCTTTAAGCGGCTCGACCAACTTGTCAGCAGTAGCCTTGCTCGTCGCATTGATATCGGGTTTCTGTTCAGGGACTGCTTCAGCTTTTACACCACTTTTTGCAGCTTGCTCCGGATCATTTTTAAGCTGTTCCAGCTTTATTTCTTGCTTGTCGTCCTGCTTGAGCTCCTCCTTCGCAGCAGGCTTGGGCAATAATCTTGACGCTTCTGATGGCGCGTCAGCTTGCACAGTCGCGATACCTGCCAGCTTGAGTTGCGCGGTACGCGGTTTGACCTTGCGGCTTGCAGAGGGCGTTTTGACTAACGCCGCTTGCACCGCCTCCAGCGCCAGTTTGGCCGCTGCCTGCTCGCCTGCTCGCCTGCTACCACCGGTGCCGAACACTTGGATATCCAGTTTGGGTACCAGACATTCAATCTCGAATTCCTGATTATGCGCAGCACCATGGGTGGCAACTACGTTATATTGCGGCAAGGCAATTTTTTTGCCTTGCAAAAATTCCTGTAGCAAGGTTTTTGCGTCCTTACCTAGCGTTCTTGGATCAACAGTATCGAGAATTGGAATATAAAGGCCGCGAATGACATCGCGCGCAACATCGAATCCGGCATCCAAGAAAATGGCACCAAACAGCGCCTCCAGCGTGTCAGCTAGAATAGATGGACGCCGAAATCCACCGGACTTCAACTCACCCTCGCCCAGTCGCAAGAATTGAGACAGCTCCAAGCGTTGCGCTATTTCGTACAGCGTTTGCTGTTTGACCAGATTGGCCCGAACACGGGACAAATCACCTTCATCGATTTTGGTATAGCGATCAAACAAGAGTGATGCGACTACGCAATTCAATATGGAATCGCCCAGGAACTCTAATCGTTCATTGTGCAAGCTGCTGTGGCTGCGATGAGTCAAAGCCTGCTGCAGCAATGCAACATTCTTGAATGTATGGCCTAGCCTATTTTGCAGCAACATTGCATCCATTTCAATTCGCCGTTTTGCTTCTACTCTATCGTTTTACTGGTCGGACTTTTCGCGGTTGTCCCCGCATATTCGAGCAATAAACTAGCTGGTCCGACTAATGGAATTTTTTTCTGATACGCAAAGCTAATTTCAACATCATTGCCATTTCTGGTAATTTCCAGATCCTTACCCGTTATTGTAGTGATGTAACCGACCTCCGCCTGCTTATCGAAGGACATCTGGATTTCACGCGCAGTTGTTCCAGACGCTCTCGCTGTCTCAATTGCCTTCTTGATTGATATGAATTCCGTCGCGGTCGGTGCTATTTTCAGTGCCAATACGCCGAGGAATCCAAGCATGGCGAGAACCAAAATGAGACCTATCAGAGACACGCCGCTTTGCTTTATTGTTAATCTTGATTTCATGTATTGCTTCCTGCCTTTTTATTGAAAGCTGCCGATGCGCTTAGGATTACTGAAGTTCATCCAGATAAAAAATGCTTTTCCAACAATATTTTTATCTGGTACGAATCCCCAATACCGGCTATCCAGGCTGTTATCGCGATTATCGCCCATCATGAAGTATTGTCCAGCGGGGACGTTACAGGTAAAACCTTCAGTGTTGTAGCTGCATAAATTCCGACGCGGAAAATCGTGAGGATTCGACACAAAGGCTGGCGTTCGATCGTCATTCAAAATTTTGTGATTAACACCGGTCAGGCTTTCCACAAACTGCTTGGAGTAATTCAAATGTTCTTCATCTAGATAATCTGGCATCGGTTTGTAAGAAACTTCTTTACCATTAACCGTTAAACGCTTGTTTTTATAGACTATTTTATCACCTGGCACACCGACGACACGCTTAATATAATCAAGCGAAGGATCTTCCGGATACTTGAACACCATGACATCGCCGCGCTGCGGGTTGTTAATTTCAATTATTTTTTTGTTGATAATCGGCAATCGAATGCCATAAGTGAATTTATTTACCAGAATTAGATCGCCTACCAACAGTGTTGGAACCATCGAACTAGATGGAATTTTGAACGGCTCATACAGGAAGGAGCGCAAAAAGAACACGAGCGCGATTACCGGAAAAAAACTACCTGAGTACTCGATCCAAGTCGGCTGCTTCAACAGGTTTGCTTCCAGCGCCGCGCGACCGCTCTCATCGAACTTGATGCCATCAGCATTTAGCTTTGCATTGCGCGCATCGAATTTAGCCAACGTGGCATTCGCTTTTGCACGACGTTGCCTGGACAGGTAAAACACATCGAGAAACCAGATGATGCCGGTAATGATCGTGAGGATAAACAGGATCAATGCAAAATTACCCAAAATCGCTTGCAGGTTCATTTATCGTCCACTTGTAGAATTGCTAGGAATGCCTCTTGGGGGATCTCTACCGAACCCACTTGTTTCATGCGTTTCTTGCCGGCCTTCTGCTTTTCCAGGAGCTTGCGTTTGCGGCTGATATCGCCACCGTAGCATTTGGCCAGTACGTTTTTACGCAACGCCTTGACGTTTTCGCGTGAAATGATGTTCGAGCCGATCGCAGCCTGAATCGCCACATCGAACATTTGACGCGGGATCAGTTCACGCATTTTTGCAGCGACCGCACGCCCCCGGTATTGGCTATTGGAGCGATGGACGATGATCGCGAGTGCATCGACCTTCTCGCTATTGATCAGCATATCGACCTTGACCACGTCGGATGCACGGTATTCCTTGAACTCGTAATCCATCGATGCGTAACCGCGTGAGGTGGACTTCAACTTATCGAAGAAATCCAGCACGATTTCAGCCATCGGCATTTCGTAGGTCAACTTGACCTGCTTGCCGTGATAGCTCATATCAAGTTGGACACCGCGTTTTTGGGTGCACAGCGTAATGACCGAACCGACATATTCTTGCGGCATGTAAAGATTAACAGTGACTATTGGCTCGCGAATTTCTTCAATTTTGGAAGGATCAGGCATCTTCGATGGATTATCCACCATCAAGATCGTACCGTCGCGCAGCACCACTTCATAGATCACTGTTGGCGCAGTAGTGATCAAATCCATGTCGAACTCGCGTTCGAGACGCTCCTGCACAATTTCCATATGTAACAAACCCAGGAAACCGCAACGGAAACCAAAGCCCAGCGCCTGCGATACTTCCGGCTCATATTGCAACGCGGCGTCATTCAATTTGAGCTTTTCCAACGAATCACGCAACGCGTCGTACTGGTTGGCCTCGACCGGAAACAGGCCCGCAAACACCTGCGGCTGAACTTCCTTGAAGCCTGGAAGCGGTTCCGCAGCTGGTTTGGCAGCCAGCGTTACCGTATCCCCCACCTTGGCCGCCTTCAATTCCTTGATACCGGCGATAATGAAACCCACTTGTCCGGCTGAAAGCGCTTCGCGTGCCAAGGACTTAGGAGTAAATACACCCACGCTTTCGGTCAAATGCTGGGAACCGGTTGCCATCAGCAGAATTTTGTCCTTGGGTTGCAACGTACCATTGATGACACGCACCAGCATCACGACGCCGACATAATTATCGAACCATGAATCGACAATCAGTGCCTGCAGCGGCGCTTCCGGGTCGCCTTTAGGCGACGGCACTTGCGCGATCAAGGCTTCCAGCACATCCTGCACACCCAAACCAGTCTTGGCGGAGCAACGCACCGCGTCCGTCGCATCAATACCGATCACTTCCTCGATTTCAGCAATCGCATTGTCCGGGTCGGCAGACGGCAAATCGATCTTGTTCAATACCGGCACTACCTCAACACCCAGTTCGATTGCGGTATAGCAATTCGCCACAGTCTGCGCTTCTACGCCTTGCGATGCATCAACTACCAGCAACGCGCCCTCGCAGGCGGACAACGAGCGGCTCACTTCATAGCTGAAATCCACATGCCCCGGCGTGTCAATCAGATTCAGGTTGTAGACCTGTCCATCACGCGCCTTGTACGAAAGCGCCGCAGTCTGCGCTTTGATCGTAATGCCACGTTCGCGCTCCAGATCCATCGAATCGAGAACCTGCGCTTCCATCTCGCGGTCGGACAGCCCCCCGCAGAGTTGGATGATTCGATCAGCCAGTGTGGATTTGCCGTGATCGATATGGGCGATGATGGAGAAATTGCGAATGTTGTTCATTAAAAATTCGTTGAAGACAGAAGGACCACCTAGGCAATGCCCAACTTTGCCTCCCAATAATTAAAATCTAATTATAAAAAAGCGCCCAGAGCGGGGCATTATCCCCAAGCGAGCGCCTTATTACGGAAGCTTGTTCGATGCGCGCATTTTACCGGATTTCGGACGGGAAAGCCCATAAATCGGGGAGCGGCGGGATATCAAAGATCCTAATCAGCTGCCAAAAAAGCGCTGACTTTTGCCTCGTCCAAGAAATAGTTGCATAACTCCAAAGGCATCCCGCCATCCTTTCTGCCTACGAGTACCGGCACCAATTCATCGTATTGCGCCGTCAAATCGGCGTCAAGATCGACATCCACTACATTGACTTCAAACGGATAGTGGCCACCAAATCTGTTCAGCGCCTGCAGCATGTCGTCACAAAGATGGCAATAGGACCGTGAGTAGAGTGTAAAGTGAATCAAGAATTTACCTATTAAATCTCTGGCATTCCACATAAACAAAAGGCTGCAAGCCAGAATCAGCCTGCAGCCTTCAAAATCAGTCCGACAAACTACTGTCCGCTTGGCTTTACCGGTACAAATTGAGACGCATCCCCGCGCCGCACCAGCAGCACCGCTGTCTTCTTCTGCTCAAGTTTGGCCACCAGTGCAGTAAATTGCTTCACGTCTTTTACATCCGTATTATTTACACGCAGGATCACATCGCCCGAGCGCAAACCAGCACGTGCCGCAACGCCTTCCGCTACTTCGACCACAACACCACCATCGATCTTCAGCTCTTTTTTCTGCCCGTCCGTGAGATCACCAACACCCAATCCAAGCGCGTTGACCGGTTGATCCGGCTTCGCTTTCCTATCACCTTTTTTCGTGGCTTTCTCTGGCTCCATTTCAGTGATCGTGACGGCCAGTTCCCGGTTAGCGCCCTTGCGCCAGACTGTCACCGTAGAACGGGTGCCGGGTTTGGTGCTACCCACCATCCGTGGCAAATCGCTCGCACGTTCGATTGCAGCGCCGTTAAATTTCAGGATAATGTCACCAGCCTCCAGGCCGGCTTTTTCTGCGGGGCCTCCTGGCTCAACACGCGACACCAAGGCGCCCTGCGCCTTCGACAAGCCGAGCGATTCGGCGACATCTTTGGTCACTTCACCAATTTGCACGCCAATACGGCCACGCGTGACTTTACCACTACTCTTCAACTGTTCTGACACGCGAATCGCTTCGTCAATCGGCACCGCAAACGAAATGCCCATATAACCGCCAGAGCGGCTATAGATCTGCGAGTTGATGCCGATGACCTCGCCTCGCATATTGATCAGTGGCCCCCCGGAATTGCCGGGATTGACCGCGACATCGGTCTGGATCAATGGCAGATATTCGCCTGTATCACGCGCCTTGGCCGATACAATACCTGAGGTCACCGTATTATCGAGGCCAAATGGAGAGCCGATCGCGATCACCCATTCGCCGACCCGGATCTTGTCAGAGTCGCCCAGCGTCAAGCGCGGCAAATTGCTGCCTTCGACTTTCACCAACGCTACATCAGTGCGCTTGTCGGCGCCGATGATCTTGGCCTTGTATTCGCGCTTGTCGGTCAACGTCACATAGACCTCGTCGGCACCGTCGACCACGTGAGCATTCGTCATCACGTAGCCATCCACGGAAATGATGAAGCCGGATCCGACACCTCGCGGCACTTCCTCCTCCTGCTGCGGAGCCTGCTTGCGCCCGCGCTGGGGACGGTCCGGCTGCTGACGTGGAGGAACAGGCACACCAAAAAAGCGCCGAAAAAACTCCTGCATCTCTTCGTCATCGCCGCCGGGTGCGCTCTGCTCTGGCGAAATCTTCTCGGTAGTCCTGATATTCACCACTGCAGGTCCAACTTTCTCCACCAAATCGGCAAAGTCCGGCAAACCCGCTGCCGACGCAGCGAAGGCGGACGTCTCAATACCAATCAATGTCGGTCCGAACACAACGCTTGCCGCTCCCAAGAGTATTGCAAATAAATTATTTCGGATAGAGGAGATTGTTTTCATAAATTTTATTTAGATTTGAATTCAATCGAATTGGCGACTTGCTTGATTGCTGCCGATGGTACCTCGCCTACGATGGTAAGCCAAAAGTCGCCTTGCCGCTTACCAACAATATTCATCGCCCCTTGCTGCATTGAGCCTTCAGTGCGGCTTTGTGAGCCTGGCTCGATAAAAACTGAAATTGCCGCCACCCCGTCGGAAAAAACAATTTGCGCAACTTCCCGATGACTTGGCTGGGCGCCAGCCGATGCCGCGCTTGTTCCAGGCGTATCGGATAGCAAACGCTTTAACTCGTGAATTTTCCTGAACCCCGGCGGCACCATCTTTACCGTCCAACCCGACAAGTTCACTTGGGTCATTTCCGCATTCTCTATACGCCATCCGCGGGTATTCATAAAACTCGATTTAACGCGGCTTCGATCAATGCCGCCAATGGCGATTTGAGTAAAAGCGATTTGCTCAACGACTACTTTATTTTCATTGAGAGTTTGTGCGCGCAAAAGCAGGCCGCTCTCCTTTTCGGCCCACAGCCGGTATCCGTAGCGCAAATTATCCTTGGGCTCCAGCACAACAACCTGGCAATCGAATCCGGCGACCCGGCCCGTATCATTCTTTTGAATACTGTAGTATTTGGCCAAATCGGACGGATTAGCTGCGAGAAGAGCTGGAAAAATATCCTGCGTGATCCTCCGCTCGACCAGCAAGGTCTTCGCTTCCGGCACATAGTAAATAATCTCTTCGTTGTTGCGAATATATTCGCGAGGTTTACCGTCGAGAATTTCCAGCTTTTCGATTTCGTTTCTTCCATCCAGCACGTGGGTAATGCGGGAGGTGCGGACCTGATTGCCCTGTTGGTATACAAAGGTACCGGCATAGTTGAGTTTTTGCGCCGCCGACTGAATTTTCCTCAACCAAGTGTGTGCCTCACGCTTATCGGCTTGCTGACCGCCATGTTGAGCGTATGTCGGAGGTGCGATAAAACTGATGACGATAACGACAAACTTAAACAAAACCAAGGTCTGCCGCATATTTTATTTATCAGAATCGATTGCAAACATGGCTGAACGCGCATATTGCGCAGTACTGTACACGGAAGGAGAAAACCGCTGATGGGCCAACAAATATTCATCGATTCCGGGATCTCGCAACACTTCGCCTTCCTGTTGCACGATGATCCGCGCCTTCGGCGACATTGCCACCGAGCCGGGTAATGATGTGGAAGCCAGCATCGTGGCAGCACTGGTGGGCGGGGCCGCTTTTGTTGCCACCATCAATTGTGGCGTAGCGACAAATGCCATGGCTGCGAGTGCTGCGGTGGCGGCCATGCCGCGCAGTAGAAGGCGCTTGGCAGGGCGTGTTGTATGCGATGTGGTTTCCGGCGGCATTTGTTGTTTCACTTGCGATTGAACGACAGGCGCAATAATCGTCGGCTCTTCGTCCAGACGCATCATCAAACGAGCGGTAAAATCCGGGCGCATTTCAAATGCCATATCGTCCGAACGCAATGCATCACCAATCCGATGATAGGCATCCCAGCGAACACGACCATCGTCTCTACGTAACGAGATCAGCGCGCTGTTGGTCTGAGCATCAGGCAATTCACCGTCGGCAAATGCCGAAATCTGTTCTTGAGTCATATTCTTGATATTCATCACTACCTCGCAAAGGCCAGAGAAGCCTCTTATTCATTCCTATTTTCACCAGCGCTTGTCGATCGCAGTGCCGAGCAACGGCCTCAATTTCTCGGCAATAGCTTCACGCGCCCTGAAAATCCGGCTACGTACAGTGCCAATCGGACATCCCATTGCTTCGGCAATCTCATCGTAACTTAAGCCTTCAATTTCACGCAATGTTATTGCAATGCGCAATTCTTCCGGTAGTGCATCCATCGCCACATTCACTGTTTCGGCGATCTGCTTGGTCGCCATCATCGATTCCGGAGTATTAATATCTCTTAGGTGCTCTCCGTCATCAAAAGTTTCTGCTTCTTCCGCATCTGCTTCGGTCGACGTCGGCGCCCTGCGGCCTTGCGTTACCAAGTAGTTCTTCGCTGTGTTAATCCCAATTCTGTATAACCACGTGTAGAACGCAGAATCACCGCGAAACTGAGGCAAGGCCCGATACGCTTTGATAAATGCTTCCTGCACGACATCCTCTGCCTCCGCCTGGTCGCGCACAAGCCGCGACACCAGCCGCATTAACTTCCGTTGGTACTTGATCACTAACAGCTCGAACGCTTTTTTGTCACCGCGTTGAACACGCTCGACAAGTAGTTGATCAATATCGCGCTCTGTCGTCAATCCCCGTTCCCTTACTTCTCTACAACAACATACACGCGCTCTGAATAGTTGACAGAGAGAAATATAAAAAGTTCAATCATAAATTCGATCTAGCTCACAAATTTATCTATTCTGCTGAATTATTGTGCGCGGCAATCCAACGGCATGCAACCGATAACGCCCGAAATCCACACCCATTAATGCTATCCGGCAAAACTGGTAATACCATGATCCGCTGATCTTTCGTCTTCAATCTCAACAACAACATGCGCGACCATAAGGTCGAATCCGCCATCAAGCTGACTACGTCACCGGTGCACCGTACTTGCGATAAAACAATTTGGGAAGGTGAAGTAGCTAATGGGCTATATTCCGCTAATCGGATTTGTCCGATGTCGGAAATATCAATATGGTGCGTTTTTCTCGTTTGAACAGTGCGAAAAAATCCGAAAATCGCAAGAAAAATACAAACCACCGCAAACGAAATTTTAGGCAAGAAGGCCAAATCACCTATCTGTCCTGCTCCGATCATGAGGCCGACAAAGACAATGCCAGTACACATGCCACCCACCATGGTGAGCAACAACCTGGAGGGTTTAACCACGGCCGATACCGCGATAGACATAATTGGAATTTAAATGCAGTGTCCGTTCATCTTATAAGGATGAACGGTCTGCTGTTGATCAGATCTTACCGAAAATAAGCGTCCCGTTTGTACCACCAAAGCCAAACGAGTTTTTTACAGCGATATTGATAGGCATTGCGCGTGCCGAATTGGCACAGTAATCAAGATCGCACGCCGGATCCTGAGTAAAAATATTAATCGTCGGCGGAGACAACTGCTTGTGCACCGCCAGTACAGTAAATACTGATTCCAGACCACCGGCGCCACCCAATAAGTGACCAGTCATGGATTTTGTGGAATTAACGACGATATTTTTTGCATGGTTGCCCAGCGTACGCTTGATCGCAACGGTTTCGGCAACGTCACCCAATGGAGTCGAAGTGCCATGTGCATTCACATAGCTCACTTGGTCGGCATTGATTTCGGCATTTTTCAGCGCTGAAATCATACAGCGGCGTGCACCATCGCCATCTTCCAATGGGGCAGTCATATGATGCGCATCCGCACTCATGCCGAAACCCAGCAATTCTGCATAGATCTTTGCACCGCGTGCCTTCGCATGCTCATACTCTTCCAGCACCATCACGCCAGAGCCTTCGCCCAACACGAAACCGTCCCGGTCTTTATCCCAAGGACGGGATGCAGTTGCAGGGTCATCGTTACGGGAAGACAGCGCACGGGCGGAAGCGAAGCCACCAAGTCCCAGCGGCGAGATGGTCGATTCGGCGCCACCGGCTATCATTACATCGGCGTCGCCATATTCGATCATTCGTCCCGCAGCACCAATGCAGTGCAGTCCGGTCGTGCATGCCGTGACAATAGCGAGATTGGGACCTTTCAAGCCAAATTTAATTGAAAGATTCCCCGAAATCATGTTGATGATCGATGCCGGCACGAAGAAGGGTGAAATCCGGCGCGGGCCGCGATTCGTTAATTCTGCATGCGTTTCTTCGATCAACGGCAAACCGCCGATCCCGGAACCAACAATCACGCCAATACGATCGGCATTGACTTCTGTCACGACGAGACCGCTATCATGCATCGCCTGAATGCCAGCCGCCATGCCGTAATGGATAAAAGTATCCATGTGGCGCGCTTCTTTGGCAGGGATGTAATCCTCGATATTGAAACCTTTTACTTCTCCCGCAAAATGCGTAGAGAAAGGCATGGCATCAAATTTGGTAATGGTCGCAATACCGGATTTTCCTGCAATGAGCATTTCCCACGAATCGGCAACGGTATTGCCGATCGGTGAAACACAACCCAGGCCAGTGATTACGACACGACGTTGACGCGAACGGCTCAAGCGGCTCTCCTAAAGTCAGGCAAAAGGGGGATTACGCTTTGACGTGTGCCTTGGCGTAATCGATAGCCTGTTGCACAGTCGTGATTTTTTCGGCTTGCTCGTCCGGAATTTCCATTTCGAACTCATCTTCCAATGCCATCACAAGTTCAACCGTGTCGAGCGAGTCGGCACCGAGATCATCGACGAAGGAAGATTCGATCTTGATGTCTGCTTCGGCGACGCCCAGTTGTTCAGCGACGATTTTCTTAACGCGTTGTTCGATATCCGACATGTTATGACTCCAATGGGTGGTTACAGAAAGTGCGCGCATTTTAGCAGGTTTGCGCGTTGAAAATTCATTTTTAGCTTTTGCTGCCAATAATGGCCAAATTACCGCTAAAAGTCCTCTTATTTTATCAATTCATATACATGCCCCCGTTGACATGTAGTGTAGTACCAGTAATGTAGCTCGCTTGCGGCGATGCAAGGAAGGCCACTGCAGCGGCAATATCCTCTGGCAGACCAAAACGGCCCAGCGGAATTTGTCCTAACAATCCGGCTGCTTGCTGTTCGGTGAGTGCTTTTGTCATATCCGTATCGATGAAGCCCGGAGCGATGCAATTGACTGTGATATTGCGGCTGCCGATTTCGCGCGCCAGTGCGCGACTCATTCCGGCTACGCCGGCTTTCGCTGCGGCGTAATTCATTTGCCCCGGATTTCCGGTCGAGCCGACCACTGACGTAATATTGATGATACGTCCATGCTTGGCCTTCATCATGCCACGCAAAACAGCGCGCGAAAGGCGTGCGACTGCGGTGAGGTTGGTCGCAATCACTGCGTCCCACTCTTCATCTTTCATCCTCATCGCAAGCTGGTCCTGCGTGATGCCGGCATTGTTGACCAAAATCGCGACGCTACCAAATTCTTTTTGGATTGCATCGATTGCGTCACTGCAAGCAGTAGCATCGTTAACATTCAAAACAACACCCTTGCCGCAACCCGGTTGAATCGCGTTCAAGTACTCGGAGATCGCCACTGCACCGGATTCCGATGTCGCTGTACCGACGACTTTGGTGCCCTGCTTTGCCAATTCCTGTGCAATCGCACGACCAATACCGCGCGATGCACCGGTGACCAACGCTACCTGATTATTTAAATTTGTTTGCATATTCACTTCAAGAGCTCCAACACTTTATCCAGAGATGATTGATCAACGATCGCGTCGCCAATCAAATCGCTGTTAATCCGCTTGGTCAGGCCCGTCAATACTTTGCCTGGGCCACATTCAACTACGTGCGTAATTCCATCTCCGGCCATTTTCTGCACTGTCTCCACCCAGCGCACCGGACTGGCCGCTTGGCGTACCAATGCATCTTTGATCGCCACCGGGTCATTTGCAATGGCAACGTCGACGTTATTAATGAGCGGAATCCGCGGCTCAACAAAATTTAAACCGGCCATGTAATCGCGCAGACGGTCCGACGCCGGCTTTAACAATGAGGAATGGAACGGCGCGGATACTGGCAAAGGCAACGCGCGCTTGGCACCTTTGGCTTTTGCCGCTTCGCACGCACGCTCAACTGCAGCCTTGCTACCGGCGATCACGACTTGTGAAGGGGCATTGAAATTGACAGCTTCGACCACTTCGCCCTGCGCGGCCTCAGTGCAAACAGCACGCACATCCTCGTCTGACAAACCGAGAATCGCCGCCATGCCCCCCTGTCCAACCGGCACCGCCTCCTGCATGGCTTGTGCGCGAAAACGAACTAGCGGCACAGCGTCCTTGAATGCAATCACGTCTGCAGCAACCAGTGCAGAATATTCACCAAGACTATGACCGGCAACCATCGCCGGTGCCTTGCCGCTTTTTGCAATCCACGCGCGGTATATCGCGACAGCAGCGGTAAGCATTACCGGCTGTGTATTGGTTGTGAGGTCGATATCCTCTTTCGGTCCCTCGGCGATTAATTTGCCGAGATCGAATTGCAATGCATCCGACGCTTCCGCAACTGTTTGCTTCACAATGGCATTATCGGCAAAGCCTTGCAGCATGCCGATCGCTTGCGAACCTTGGCCCGGGAAAACAAATGCGAATTTATTCATGCTTTTTTTAAAATTTATTGGGGACAGAGGGAGTCCATCTAGCCTAATTGCGCCCTACAGCGTCTTTAAACTCCACCCCGCCGTTAATTTACATTCGTGCTAGCACCGCACCCCAAGTAAAACCGCCGCCCACACCTTCCATCATGACATTCTGTCCCGGCTTCACACGCCCATCGCGTATAGCGGTATCGAGTGCGAGCGGAATCGATGCCGCAGAGGTATTGCCATGCTGATCGACGGTTACGACCATCTTTTCTGGCGGCAAACCGAGTTTTTTTGCAGTACTCTGCATGATGCGGATATTGGCTTGATGCGGAATCAGCCAATCGACTTGTGAAGCGGTCATGCCTGCAATGTCGAGTACTTCATGCGCGACTTTATCGAGTACCGATACCGCCAGTCTGAATACCGCCGGTCCATCCATGTAAAGAAATGCACTGCCTTCCACAACACCACCGCTGACACTACCAGGTACGCAAAGAATATCGGCGTGACTACCATCGGCATGCAATTTGGTAGCAAGTATGCCCGGCTCGTTCGATGCACTCAACACCACCGCACCGGCACCGTCGCCGAACAGAACACAAGTGGTACGGTCTTCAAAGTTGAGAATACGGGAAAATACCTCGGCACCAATAACCAACACATTCTTGTGGGCGCCGGATTTGATGAAACTATCGGCAATGGAAACCGCATACACGAAGCCGCTGCACACCGCCTGCACGTCGACTGCAGCACCGCCATTGGTCATGCCAAGCTTGCGCTGCACGATGCATGCAGTGCTCGGGAAAGCGCCAAAATGGTCTGGCGTAGACGTCGCAAGAATGATCAGGTCGAGGTCGTTTGCCTCCAGCCCAGCCATTTCCAATGCGCGCCTGGATGCCTCAACCGCCAGATCGCTCGACTGCACGCCGGGTTCCGCATAATGCCGAGCCGATATTCCGCTGCGCGAAACAATCCACTCGTCCGAAGTCTCGATTTCTCTTTGCGCCAGTTGCGCGGTGAGTTCCTGATTCGTCACGCGCTTGGGCGGCAAGTAGCTGCCGGTTCCAATGATTTTGCTATAGAGAGTCATGCCGTTTTCTGTTCGGTTAATTCTGTTGCGATGGCTGCATCATCAGAGACTGTGGGCACTTCAGGCTGAGGCATCAGTTCCGCAATGGTTGCGGAAATACGCGACAACACATCATGTCGTGCTGCATCGAACGCACGTTTGATCGCACATTCGTAACCGTAAGCATCCGCACCGCCATGGCTTTTAAAAACAAGTCCGCGCAGACCCAGCAGACTACCGCCATTGTAACGGGATGGATTCATGCGGCGAGAAAACGATTTGATCGCCCCACGCGCAATGAAATATCCCAACATGTTGAACGGGTTACTTTTGAATTCAGCAGTCAAAGCACCTTTGAAAAATTTCGCTAGCCCTTCAGACGCCTTGAGCACCACATTGCCGACAAAACCATCACAAACAACAATGTCCGTAGTACCTTTGAAAATATCATCGCCTTCGACATTGCCATAGAAATTGAGCATGCCTTTTTCATGATCGGCGCGCAGCAATAACGCAGTTTGCTTCACAACATCATTGCCTTTGATATCTTCTTCGCCGACATTCAGCAAGCCGACCGTCGGACGTAACTTGCCCTCAATTGCAGCAACGAGAACCGAGCCCATCAGCGCAAATTGTTGTAAATGCTGAGGTTGGCAGTCGACGTTCGCGCCCAAGTCCAGCATGTAAGTCGGCTTGTCTCTCTGGTTCGGAATGAGGGTGCAAATTGCGGGACGGTCGACGCCCGGTATTGTTTTCAGGATGTAGCGTGATACCGCCATCAGCGCGCCGGTATTGCCGGCGGAAACGCACGCTTGCGCATCGCCGTGCTTCACCAGGTTAATCGCTACCCGCATTGAGGAATCTTTTTTACGACGCAAGGCGACTTCCAGTGAATCGTCCATCGTGACGACTTCGGAGGCATTGAGGACCGACAAGCGTGGATGGTCTGATCCCTTATGTTTTTTTAACTCAGTACAAATCGCGCCTTCCAGACCAACCAAAATCAGTTCGGCGTCAGGTTCGCGATTGACGAATGAGAGAGCTGCAGGAATGGTCACCGATGGGCCGTGATCACCACCCATGCAGTCGATGGAAATTTTGATTGTCATTGTTTTGATTCAGTGCCCAGCTCCAACTGCATTATGGGCCAGATTCGACTTGATTCAAAATGACACAATGCGCTGTTCAGCATATGAAAAACGGCGCCAAGTTATGTAAACTTCTCGCGCCGCTTTGGGTTTGCAACAACAATTAACGATTATTCGTCGCTCTTGGTCTTCAGGACTTTGCGGCCACGATAGTAGCCATTCGGGCTGATATGGTGACGCATATGCGCTTCACCCGTTGTCGGCTCAACAGCCAGCTGCGGAGCAACCAGAAAGTCGTGTGAACGATGCATGCCACGCTTGGATGGGGACTTTTTATTTTGTTGAACAGCCATGGTAACTACTCCTAAACCTTAAGTTCTGAAATTTTAACACACCCGGCCCCCCAAACTCACTGGCAAACCGGGAATCCTTACTGCGCATCCTGACTCAGGAACCTCGCAACACACAATCAACCCGCTTGATCTACTGCTTGATATTCTTCAGCATCGCAAATGGCGACGCCTTCTTCGTACTCTTCAATACATCGAGCGTCGCCTGATCGGGGCAAACCTCATGCTTGGGCGACAGCGGTATCGCCAGCAAAACTTCATCTTCAATCAGTTCGGCGACATTGGCCGCCTTGGAACCAGCAATCACGTCGATCGCATCATCTGCTAGCAGAGCTTCGATTTCCTCGATGCTGTCTTCATCCTTTGCAAAAATCAGAGTCGACTCAGATACAACTTCAAAAGCAAATGACGTCAAACACCTCTGGCACATCAACTGCACGACACCGGAAATCGACAGTACCAATTTTGAGTTCCCCAACTTATCGCTACCGCCCTGCAACAACCAATGCACGCCTCCCGATTTATCGGCTGCATCTTCTGCCAACCTGGGCAAATCAGCCACCGCAACATCACCTTCGCGCCGCTCTTTGAGCCGACAAAATTCAAACGTGTCGATCACAAAAGCACTCATAACCTAAGCCGAACCTGTAAAACCTGCGATAATAACAGACTTTTTCCTTATTGGTCAAAGCGTTAGCGCTTTTTTTGTTGAGCGGTCGCTCAAATAAACTTCGAAAAATGTCCTCTTTGCCCACCTATCCTCGCCTGATTCTCGGTTCCAGCTCAAAATACCGGAAAGAACTATTGTCTCGCCTGCACCTGCCTTTTGAGGTCATGGTGCCGGCGATAGACGAGACTCCGCACTCCGGCGAATCTCCCGAGGCCACCGCCTTGCGCCTTGCACAGGAAAAGGCGGCAGCAGTCGCGCTACAGGCTCCCGGATCGCTGGTGATAGGCTCCGACCAAGTAGCGACACTGGATGGCGCGCAAATCGGCAAGCCGGGTTCGCACGAGAATGCGCTTAAACAACTCCAGAAAATGCGTGGTCGCCGCGTAATTTTTCATACCGCGTTATGCCTTTTGGATGGTCGCCAACCACCGCAGGATCAGGCGGTTCAAGTGAAAAACATACAGACATTTGTCTCTTTCCGCGATTTGCCGGACGCCGAACTGGAGGCTTATTTGCGGATTGAGCAACCTTATGATTGCGCCGGCAGCGCAAAAAATGAAGGACTGGGCATCGCAATCATTGAGAAAATCGAAAGTGCAGATCCGACGGCATTGACAGGGCTGCCGCTCATTGCATTGACGAACATGCTGCGCCGTGCCGGAATAAATTTTTTTGCCAAGTAAAATACATTTTCGTCTCTTCTTAAAATCGCGTAGTGTCGGCACCCCAATCAGCGAAGAACCGATTGCCTCCCCCCATCCCGCTCTATAAAAAACATGCCCGGTATCCTTTATCTCATTCCCAATACGCTCGGCCAAGCGACTACTGCGTTAGCCGACCCGCTGGCGCAAATCATTCCCGCAGACGTGCTGGCTATCACGGCCAAGCTGAATTATTTTATTGCGGAGAATGCAAAGACGACGCGCGGATTTCTCAAGCTTGTGTCGACATCTCATCCGCTTGCCAAATCCCTGCAGGACATCCGCATCGCCGAGCTGAACATCAACACCGATGTTTCCCAACTACCCGTCCTGCTGGCACCTGTTCTGGCCGGTCAGGATGCGGGTCTGATTTCAGAGGCCGGAGTACCTGCGGTGGCCGACCCTGGCGCCAGTCTCGTGCGCTTGGCACATTCAAAAAGCATAGCAGTCAGACCGCTGGTAGGGCCATCATCGCTTTTGCTGGCCATTATGGCCAGTGGTTTGAACGGGCAAAGTTTTGCATTCAACGGTTACCTGCCAATTGATGCAGGTCAGCGCACAAAACGCATCAAGGAGCTTGAAAACCGTTCGCACCAAGAAAAGCAAACCCAATTATTCATCGAAACGCCGTATCGCAACAGCGCATTATTGGATGCGCTCATGACAACCTGCCAACCCAGTACGCTAGTGTGCGTCGCTACCGATCTAACCTTGGCGTCGGAGTCAATTAAGACGCAGGCAGTAGCGAAATGGAAAAATGATTTGATATCCGGGAAAATGCCGGACTTTCACAAGAAGCCTACGGTGTTTTTGCTACTGGCAGAATAACCAATACGCCAGAAGTGCGAAACGGCGATATTGCGCTGCCATTTCGCTTGCCCCCCGGACGAGCAACTACGGGGGGGGGGGCTCAAACCCACCCCTTTAAAAGTAGTCAATTTACCTGTCCTTCTTTAATAACCCGAGCGGTAGAGACATGACGTCGCGCCACGGCTGCGGG
>CBINHE010000059.1:0-25548 GCA_966250375.1 uncultured Oxalobacteraceae bacterium | reverse complement strand
TTACCTGAGCACGTTACTTGGGCTGCCGAGCTGAGGCTTCATGCGATTGCCCTGGCAGTATGGGGAGACAGAGGGCGAGCGGCAGAAGGATAAAGAAGGGCAATCACCGGATCGCAATCTGCCGCTGAAGGATTATCAGACCCTGACCATTCCGCAGATCGCTGGCCAACTGGATTCCTTGTCCGCGGCGGACATCAACAAGATCCGTGCCTATGAAGCCGAACATAAGAACAGGAAAGGCCTGTTGCGGAAACTGGATCGCCGTTTGAACAGCAGGTGAATCATGGACAGGCCGAAGGCAGGACACGAGTAGTCAGCTTGCCTGACTATCTAATCGAGCAAAAAATTGTAATTTTTAGGCGGAATTTTTTGCAGGAGCGGGCCTCCCTTGCAGGGCGCATTTGCGCCGGGCGGCGATCCGCTTGCAAGCGCAAACCGTTCCGCAGGTGTGCGGCGGACCGCACGAATTCCCTGCTCCATCCCGCGATAGGTGTTCGCACATGCAAGCTATCGCGGGCAAGGCCCGCTTCTACAAATTCACCGTTTCTTTTGCATGACTACTTAATACCAATCTTCCGTCATAACGTGACAGATGAAATAGATGGATTTTTTCGTCCGGCAAGGCGAGAGGAGGCGCCATAGCGAGCTATGGCAACGACGAGCAACGCAGGCGGGCGGAAAAAGACGCGATTTCATGTCACGTTATGACGGAAGATTGGTATAAGTAGCCTGCCCGATTACTAAGCGGAATGATCGTATGCGGTTTTGAAAAAATATATCGAGACCGTGAGACCGTCTTCATGCGAACGCCCCAGTGTTTCAAGTGCCTTCCCACTGCGTGGTGCTTGTTTGAACGACGCGTTTTTCTTCGCTCATCTCGGCGAAATAGAGCGCAGACAAGTCGAGCGTCGATTCACGACCCAACTTGTCAAAATTGGCCTCCAGCCACCGATCGGCGGTCTTGTATCCAACCTGATGCAGGTACTCGAGAAATTCCCATTCGGCATTGAGCTTGCTCGATACGCTCAGTTTCAGCAGTTCTGCTCCGGCGCTGATATGGTGCAGTCGCATGTCGGTATAGCGTATGCGGTCGACATGTTCTTCGTCGATAAGATTCTTCATCAGGAGTATAGAGCTGATTTCCTTCACCAGACTGGCATTGAAAGTGATTTCGTTCAGGCGGTTCATGATCTCGGCGGCGCTGCGCGGCAACTCGTTGCGCACGATCGGATTGATCTGGATGATGAGCAGGTCGTTCGTAGCCGTTTCGTCGATGAGCGGGAACAGCACCGGGTTCCCCATGTAACCCCCGTCCCAATACGCTTCGCCATCGATTTCGACTGCCTGGAAGAGTTGCGGCAGGCAGGCGGAAGCCATGACCTTGTACACATCCAGTTCGTGCCGCCGGAAGATGCGTGCCTTGCCGGTCCGAACGTTGGTCGCGGAAATGAATATGTTGAGTTCGCTACAAGCGCGGACCCGGTCGAAATCGACGAGACGTACCAGCAAGTCGCGCAGCGGGTTGATGTTGAGCGGATTGAATTCGTAGGGGGAGATCAGGGAGCCTGCCAGTTGCAGCATCAGATAGCCAGGTGAGCTGTCGAGCGACCAGCGCCCCATGAGGCGATCCAGCGGCGTGCGTTGCAACGGACTGAATTTCGACGCCGTACTCACAGCTTTCCAGAACGCATGCAGCGCCCGCTTTGCACCAGCCGGACCGCCGCCGCGTGAAAGCCCGTCTGCCAGCACGACCGCGTTCATGGCCCCGGCACTGGAGCCGCTGATGCCGTCGATATGCAGGCGTTCGTCGTCCAGCAGACGGTCCAGCACGCCCCATGTGAATGCACCGTGCGCGCCGCCGCCTTGCAGTGCAAGGTCAATGTTTTTTTCTGGCTTTATTTGACCTCGTGCAACTTGGTCCGGGTTGCGATCGGTCCTTGCTGAAATAGCCGCTTGAAGATTCATGTGCGCTCCGTCACCACCAGCAAGTCGCGGTCAATGCCGTACAGAACGCCTTCCACCACGCTTTCAAGCATCAATTTCTCCAAGCCCGAAATGCACAATTTATTCCTTGACGAACCCTTAACGGATTGCCGACCAGGACGAAGATCGACAGTACTAATGCATCAACTATCTGGGCGTCGAGTATGATCAGCCTATATACCAATCAGATCAAGTTCGGTATACATTCGTTGCATCGATAGTGCAGATGCTCTCCTTGAATATCTTGGCATCCTGCCCGAAACGAAGATTTGAACGACCATTAACGAGGATAAGAATAGTTATGCCGCATGACATCAACCTGATTACCACTATCGCCGCAGCGCTTGGCATGGGCCTTGTTTTTGGAATGGCGGCGGTAAAACTGAAATTGCCGGCACTGGTTGGTTATCTCGTGGCAGGCATTGCTATCGGGCCGGCTACCCCGGGATTCGTCGCCGACATGAAACTCGCCAGTCAGCTTGCCGAAATCGGTGTGATGCTGCTGATGTTCGGCGTCGGTTTGCATTTTTCCCTTAACGATTTATTGGAGGTACGAAAAATTGCATTGCCTGGGGCGATACTTCAGATTGCCGCTGCTACCGCGCTTGGAATGGGGTTTGCGTATGTCATGGGGTGGAATATTGGTGCAGGCTTGGTGTTTGGCCTTGCCTTGTCTGTTGCCAGTACGGTAGTACTTTTGCGCGCACTGGAGAGTCGCGGCATTCTGGATTCAGTCAACGGTCGTATCGCGGTCGGTTGGCTTGTTGTTGAAGACCTGGTCACCGTATTGGTACTCGTGCTTTTGCCGCCGCTGTCCGGTTGGCTGGGCGGCACGGAAAAAAATGGCGGTGGCAGTTTGTGGGCGACTTTGGGCATAACGCTTGGCCAGGTTGGTGCTTTCATTGCATTCATGCTCATCGTTGGCCGCAAGCTGTTCCCTTGGCTACTGTGGAGTGTTGCCCGTACCGGGTCGCGTGAGCTTTTTACGCTGTGCGTAATTGCCGCAGCGGTTGGTATTGCTTATGGCTCGTCCGAACTATTCGGCGTTTCCTTTGCGTTAGGCGCTTTTTTCGCAGGCATGGTATTGCGAGAATCAGAATTGAGCCATCGTGCCGCGGAAGAATCATTGCCTTTGCGGGACGCTTTCTCGGTACTGTTTTTCGTGTCGGTAGGCATGCTCTTCGACCCGCAAGTCATCATGCAACGTCCTATTGAAGTACTTGCCGTGGTTGCCATCATCATTCTCGGGAAATCAATCGCGGCTTTCTTGCTGGTTCTCGCATTCCGGTATCCGCTCGGGACAGCCTTGACTGTCTCCGCGAGTCTGGCCCAGATTGGCGAATTTTCTTTCATCCTGGCCACCCTTGGCGTTTCTCTGAAGCTACTGCCTGCTGATGCGCAAAGTTTGATTCTGGCCGGCGCAATCATTTCAATCGCGCTGAACCCGCTTATCTTCGCAGCAATCAAGCCGATCGAGGCACGGGTGCGATCCTCCGTGCTTGCCCGCAAGCTTGCGCGCTCAAGCGACCCGTTGGCGGAACTTCCCATGACGGTTGACCAGGCAAAACTCACGGGACAGGTGGTCTTGGTAGGATATGGTCGCGTTGGCCGATGCGTTGCCGAGGCTCTGACAGAGCGAGGAATTCATTATGTCGTGGCAGATGTAAACAGGGAAAGGGTAGATGAGCTGCGTAAGCAAGGCATACCGTCTGTTGCCGGAAATGCCGCCGAGCCCGCCGTCCTTATCCAGGCACATATCGCCCGCGCAAAGATGCTCGTCATCGCAATTCCGGATACGTTTCATGTACGCCAGATGATTGAAATTGCGCGGGCACTAAATCCATCGGTGGAATGTGTAGTGCGCAGCCACAGCGATGCGGAGGCCACGCTCCTGGAAAGAGAAAACGCCTGTAAAGTCTTTGTCGGTGAAAGGGAGCTGGCATCCGGGATGACGAGGCATATAGTCGCGACACTGGAGAAAAACGAACATGGCGGCGGGCTCCAGCCATGAAGCCGCGTGCGGTATGTAATACCTGCATCGCATACGGCAGTTTTTATCAACGGCCGTTTGTCGCTTGTAAAAATCATCGCCGGTAAGAAGCTTCGTGCCATTTGACATGGTGCCGGGTGCGCACCATGCAAAGTGGCATGCATCCTGCGTTCCTTGGGCCGAGACGATTTTCTAGCGCTCACACCAGGAGAAAAATGGTATGGCTTCTCAGAAACCTGTTGTATTGATCACCGGTTCCGAAGGCAGGCTCGGCACGGCAATTGCCGCACAACTGGCGGATGCATATACGGTCGTCGGCTTCGAGCGCGAATGCAAAGGCGCCAATTGCATCCATGCCGACATCACGTCGGACCAAGAACTGGCAAAAGCGTGTGCCCAGTTACGTGAGCGTTACGGCAACCATATTGCTTCGGTGATCCATCTGGCGGCTTTCTATGATTTTTCCGGCGAACCCAGGCCGTTGTACGAAGAGGTGAACGTCAAAGGCACGCAACGCCTGCTGCGCGCTTTGCAGTCGTTCGAGGTCGGGCATTTCGTCTATGCCAGCACCATGCTGGTCCACGCGCCAACCGAGCCGGGACGGCCGATCAACGAGAACTCGCCATTCCAGCCGGCATGGCCGTATCCGCAATCCAAACTCGATGCCGAGCACATGGTGAGTGCCGAACGCGGGCGCATTCCGGCCGTGGTACTGCGGATCGCAGGCGTCTATACCGATAATTGCGAAGTGCCGTCACTGGCCTACCAGATACAACGTATCTACGAGCGGCAAATGTTGAGCCGCGTGTTTCCAGGCGATGCATCGCACGGACAGGCATTCGTGCATCTGGAAGATGTTGCGCGGGCATTCCGCGCGACGGTCGATCGGCGCACGCAATTGCCGGAGGAAACCGCGATACTCATCGGCGAACCGGTGACCGAAAGCTACGAGGCGCTGCAGAACTTGATCGGCCGGCTGGTGCATGGCGAACCTTGGGAAACGCGGCAGATCCCGAAGAGTGTCGCCACCACCGGCGCCTGGTTGCAAGACAAGATGGAGGATGTGATACCGGATGCGATCGACCGCGGTGTCGAACCGTTCATCAAGCCTTTCATGGTGCAACTCGCGGACGACCACTATGAACTCGACATATCGCGCGCCGAACGCTTGCTTGGCTGGTATCCGCAACACACATTGCGCCGCAGTCTTCCGGCCATTGTCGGCGAATTGCGGCAGGACCCGGCGCAATGGTACAAGCGCAACAAGATCCCGTTGCCGTTATGGCTGGAAGAAACACCGAGCGAGAAGAGTCCCAGTCCAAGCGCAATTGCCGAGTATCATGCGCTGGACCGTTTCGAGCACCAGCAGACGCTCTGGTGCCACTTCACCAACATCGCGTTGGGGTTGTGGTTGATCACCAGTCCTTTCGTGTTCGGCCTTGCGCAACACTGGTTGCAGCCGGGCGACCTCGTCACACCGACCGGGCGCGGGTTGATCTACACCGATACCTGGATGACCATGAATGGGATCATTACCGGCACGCTGATCGTGGTGTTCGGGCTGCTGTCTCTGTCGCGAGATGCCGGCTGGGCACGTTGGACTGTTGCCGCACTCGGACTGTGGCTGCTGTTTGCGCCGCTGCTGTTCTGGACGCCCAGTGCGGCTGCCTATGCCAACGATACGTTGGTCGGCGCACTGATCATTGCGTTTGCGGTCGCAATACCATCCGCACCGGGCATCAATCCCATTGCGCGCGTGTCCGGCCCTGACGCGCCGCCCGGCTGGGATTACAGCCCGTCCGGATGGACCAATCGCTTGCCCATCATCCTCCTTGCGTTTGTCGGGCTGTTCATCTCGCGCTATCTCGCCGCATACCAGCTTGGCCATATCGATGCCGCGTGGGATCCGTTCTTCGGCGGCGGTACGGAGCGCATCATCACGTCATCGGTCTCGGAAGCGTGGCCGGTGGCGGATGCCGGCCTCGGTGCGACCGTCTATGTACTTGAGATCATTACCGGCATCATCGGTGACAAGCGGCGCTGGCGCACCATGCCTTGGCTGGTGCTGTTGTTCGGCATCCTGATCGTGCCGCTTGGCGCGGTCAGCGTATTCTTCATCATCATCCAGCCGGTCGTGATCGGCACCTGGTGCACACTGTGCCTGGTCGGTGCACTCGCGATGCTGCTGCAGATTCCATACTCGTTCGACGAGATACTGGCCACACTGCAATTCCTGAGAGCACGCCGGCAACAGGGCCGGCCATTGTGGTACCTGCTGCTGCACGGCGACACGATGGCTGGCGGCAGTGCGGATTATTCGGATAATTTCGAGGCGCCAGCCGGCGCGGTGCTGCGCGAAATGCTGCTTTCCGGCGTCGGCGTGCCGTGGACGCTGGCCGCGAGCACCGCAATCGGCGTTGCACTGATGTGCACCCGCCTGCTTTTCGATACGTCGGGGATCGCAGCGGACAACGATCATATTATCGGCTCGCTGGTCGTGACGTTTTCGATCATGGCATGGGGCGAGGTTGCGCGTCCGCTGCGTTTCGCCAATATCGGCTTCGGCGTATGGTTGGTTGCGGCGCCTTGGGTGATGGGCGGTTACACCAGCATCGCTGCCGCGGCGTCGGTATTGTTCGGCATTGCACTGATCTGGCTGGCATTCCCGGTAGGACGCATTGCATCGCATTTCGGCGCATGGGACAGAATCGCCCGCATGCGCCCGCATCTGCCAGGAAGTCATCGGCATGCGCATGCCTGAGCCATTTCTATTTCTATAACGATGATGAGATATCCCCCGATAGGCAATTATGCATTGACCAACAATTGCTATTTCAGCGCGCTGATTTCGTGCTACGAGTTTGCTGGGCAGACGAACGGCAAGAAGTAAAGTAAAGTGCGAATTTTGATGTGATCAACTTGCCTCCAACCTCTCCCGTGTCAGTCGGTTATGCGCGCAGCATGCTTTCCATTTGGACATGCCGCCGCACCGACGTACGCTTGCGGGTGCGGCGCCGGATTTTGACCGCTATCGGTGGGTCATTGTTCATGCATGCGCTGCTGCTCGTGGTGATGATCCCGCACCGCATGGATATGCCCGCGCACCAGAGCAACCCCGGCCAAGAGCCGCTTACCGTGCATCTGGTCCGTCCTCCAGCGTCGATACCTGCGCCAATGGCCGCCGTACCGCCTTCTCCTCGCCCGCAATCCGTTCCACGTAAAAGCCCGTTGACTGCGCTCTCCAAGCCGGCACCGCCAAGTCGGCCGCTGCAGGAACCGGCAGTGCCGCTTGCACCGGTGCCCGATTCCACGGTGCCGATGGACATGACTACCATGATTCAGGCTGCGCGTGAGCGCCGCCGTGCCGCCGAAGAAGTTGCCGCAAGCGCGAATGCCGAGGCGCAAGCCGGCAGCCAGGAGCCGTCTCCCAACGACATCGCAATGGCAAATATCAGGCATAGTCTGCAGACGCAATCGGGCCGGCGCAATGGCACAAGCGGCGTGTTTCAGATTCTGGACAAGGGAACACGTACCGGGCGATTCATCTTTCGCGGCTGGACGCTTGGTGCCCGAAATAGTTCGCAACAGACCTTTGAAGTGGATGCCGGGCTAGGCGGCGATGTCGAGCGCGCACTCGTGCGCAGGATGATTGAATTGATCCGCAAGCATTACACGGGCGATTTCAACTGGGAGTCACATCGGCTGGGCCGTGTCATCGTACAGTCGGCCCGCATCGAGGACAGCACTGAACTCGAGGCATTCCTGATGAAAGAGTTTTTCCCGGATGACGATGGAATGCGCAGATAGTAGCCGCTGACCTTGTTGGCATGGAGAGAACTGCCAAGGACTGGAGGGGGGGCGGTCCCTACCTCGATACCGTCGCGGCGGTATCGATGCGGGGACCGGACCTTACATTGATTCGCAAAACGCTACGATGTTTTGCAGGCGTGCTTATTTCGCGCGATTGATGAGGAAGGTCGTCAGCAAGGGCACAGGCCGACCGGTCGCGCCTTTTGCGGAGCCGCTCTTCCAGGCCGTTCCCGCGATATCCAGATGCGCCCACGTGTATTTCCTGGTAAAACGCTCCAGGAAGCAGGCTGCGGTGATGCTGCCGCCGGCTGAACCGCCGATGTTCGCCATGTCGGCGAAATTCGACTTGAGTTGTTCTTGATAGGCATCCTCGATCGGCATGCGCCATGCGGTATCGCCGGTTGACTTGCCGGCAGCCAGCAATTCTTCGGCGAGCGCGTCGTGCGGCTTGTCGTGACGGGTGAACAGGCCGGAATTGTGATGGCCCAGCGAGGTCACGCAAGCGCCGGTGAGGGTCGCAACATCGACCACGGCAGCCGGATTGAAGCGCTCGACATAGGTCAGCGCATCGCACAGGATCAAACGGCCTTCGGCGTCGGTGTTAAGAACTTCAATCGTCTGCCCGGACATCGAGGTGACGATATCGCCGGGCTTGGTGGCACGGCCGCTCGGCATGTTTTCGCACGATGGAATGACACCAATCACATTGAGCTTCAGCTTCATTTCCGCAATCGCGCGGAATGTGCCGAGCACCGATGCGGCACCGCACATATCGTATTTCATCTCGTCCATGGCGGAACCCGGCTTGATCGAAATGCCGCCGGAGTCAAACGTGATGCCTTTGCCGACCAGTACGGTCGGCGTATCTTTCGCTTTGCCTCCCATGTGCTTGATGACGATAAATTTCGGCGGCTCATCGCTACCATTTGTCACGGATAGGAAGCTGCCCATTTTGAGTGCTTGCAACTGCTTGCGGTCCAGTACCTCGACGTTCAGCTTGAAATCTTTCGCAAGCTGTTTCGCGGTATTGGCGAGGTAGGTCGGCGTGCAGACGTTGCCCGGCAGGTTGCCTAGATCTTTTGTCAAGTCGATACCGTTCGCGACTGCAACGGCTTGCGCAACTGCCTCTTTTGCGGCGCCAGCAGCAGTGGCGGGTACGGCAAAAGCGATCTTCTTGACACCGCCTTGCACAGGCTCTTTTTTGCTCTTCAGAATATCGGCGCGATAACTGTTTTCGCGTGCGGCCAACACAGCGGCACGAACGCCCCAAGCCGCATCGTGCTCTTTTACCTTGTCAAACGGAAGCGCGACGATTGCGTCGTTGGCGCCCAGCGAAGAAAAAACGCGTGCGATCGACTGTAGTGCGGATGACAAATCCTTATCGGCAATCGGCTCTTCCTTGCCCAAGCCGACCAGCAGAACACGCTCGGCGGCACCGCCGTTGATGCGGCGCATTAAAAGTGTGGAGCCGGGTTTTCCGGAAATGTCGCCCGATTTGAGCGCGGAGGTGATTTCGCCTTTTTGGTCCAATGCCAATGCCGTTTGCGATAACTTTTTGTTTTCAAAGACGCCTACTGCGATACAGCCTGTTTTGGCTGCTGCGATTGTATTCTTTGCGTCGAATGTTTTTATGCTAAAGTCCATTGCTGACCCCTCCTTATCGAATCGCAATTATAGTCTTCAAATGATTTTTCAGCGCGCACTCCGACGCGAACTGGTCAGTACCGCTGGTGCCGTCTTCACTACGCTTTTCACAATTACCATCACCGTGATGTTGATCCGCATCCTCGGCCAAGCCGCCGGCGGCAGGGTCGACTCACGCGATGTGGTGGAGTTGATCGGCTTCGAAGCGCTCAAGTTGCTGCCGATTCTTCTCATTCTGACCGGTTTTATTTCTGTGTTGCTGGTGGTTACGCGCAGCTATCAGGATTCCGAAATGGTGGTCTGGTTTGCATCTGGATTAAGCCTGACACGCTGGATCAAGCCGGTATTGACGTTCGGTCTGCCGATCATCGTACTGACGGGCTTTCTGAGTTTTGTGGCCACGCCGTGGGCCAATCGAACGAGCATGGAATTCAGGCAGCGCTTCGAAAAGCGTGAAGATATTTCGAAAATCTCGCCCGGAAAATTTCAAGAATCTTCGTCGTCCGCCCGTGTCTTCTTTGCCGAGGGCATAGCAGGCGACGCGAGCAAGGTGAAAAACATCTTCGTCAATACCTTGAAGGGTAATCGCACCAGTGTTGTAGTCGCGAAAGAAGGAACGGTCGAGTTGGACAGCCGCGGCGACAAATTCCTGGTGATGCATAAAGGACGCCGATATGACGGCGTGCCGAACCAGTCGGATTTTGAAATCATGGAATTCGAGCGTTACAGCGTACTCGTGGCTCGGCAGTCGCAGGCCCTGATATCGGACAAATCCGCTGCGTCGTTATCGACCATTGCTTTGCTGGCCGACCAAAACAATTTCAACCAAGGCGAATTGCTGTGGCGTTGCGCGTTGCCTTTGATGGCGTTGTTATTGATGTTGCTTGCGATTCCGCTGAGCTTCGTCAATCCGCGCGCCGGGCGATCGGCCAATCTGTTAGTCGCGTTGTTGCTATCAATTATCTATAGCAATATGGTCAGCGTGTTGCAGGCACAGGTCGTGCAGAACCGCTTGTCGTTTCATATGGCGTGGTGGCCGATTCATGCGCTGGCGGGGATCATGATAGTCCTGCTGTTCGCGTGGCGATTGAACATGAACAGCCGTTACCATCCTTTGGTCGTGTTTACGTTCATCAAGCGGGCTTGTTCGTTCAAGCGACAGGCGGTCTCGGCATGAGAGTCCTGCAACGCTATTTTGCGACTGAAATAATACGATCCGTTGTGTTTGTGCTGGCCGCCTTCTTGGCGCTGTTCGCGTTCTTCGATTTGATGGGTGAACTCAAAGCGGTCGGACGCGGTGGCTACCAGTTGCAACATGCATTCCTGTATGTGCTGCTGGGATTGCCGGGCCATACCTATGAACTGATGCCGATCGCCGCATTGATCGGCACGATCTGGGCACTGGCGCAATTCGCATCCAGATCGGAATTTACGATCATGCGGGTATCCAGCATGTCGACGCTGATGGCCGGCTGGATGCTCGCCAAGATCGGATTGATATTCGTAATCATCACCTTTCTTTTTGGTGAATTCGTTTCACCGATGATGAGCGAGATGGCGGAAAAAATAAAACTGCAGGCGAATGGTGCGTCGATCTCGCAGGAATTTCGTTCCGGCTTGTGGGCGAAAGACGTCGTCAAGGATCATGGATTGACCGGTAACGTGATCGGGTCGCGCTTTCTGAATGTCAGGGATGTGCATACGGATGGAGAATTGCAGGACGTGAAACTCTATGAGTTTGATCGCAATTTCCGTTTGATCGCATTGATTACGGCGGCACGCGCCAACTACCTGGGTTCGCATACATGGCGACTGCTGGACGTCACGGAAACACTATTTCCGGATGTGTCCCTTGGCGGGGCCGAGCCGTCTTCAGCCATGGCGACGTCCATTTCGTCGCGTACCGCGCCGTCAAGGGATTTGTTATCCGAGATCACGCCGGAAATTCTTTCCGTGCTGTTCGCCGATCCCGATCGCATGTCAGCCACTGATCTGTCCGCTTATACCAGGCATCTGGCGGAAAACAAGCAGCGCACCGAACGCTACGAAATCGCATTCTGGAAGAAGCTCATATATCCGTTCGCGGTTCTCGTAATGATGGCGCTGGCATTGCCGTTCGCGTATCTGCATGTACGCACCGGTGGCGTGAGCTTGAAGATTTTTGTGGGTATCATGATTGGCGTGAGTTTCCAGCTTCTCAATAGCCTCTTTTCACACGTGGGATTATTGAATACTTGGCCACCATTTGCGACTGCGGTATTGCCCAGCGTGGTTTTCTTGTTGATGGCAATTGGTGCGCTATTGTGGGTGGAAAAGCACTGAACTCTCTTACAGCGATGACAAAACGCGCTCTCATTTTATTTGCCCACGGCGCTCGTGATCCGAGATGGGCCGCGCCGTTTCAGCGGCTGCAGCAAATCACGCAGGCGCAGTTGTCGGACGTTGCTGTAGAGCTTGCGTTCCTGGAATTCATGACGCCGGATTTGCCGGCGCTGGTGCGAGCGTTAATACAGAAGGGATGCGCGGAAGTGACTGTCGTGCCGGTGTTTTTCGGGCAGGGCGGGCATGTGCTGCGGGATTTGCCGGCGATGGTCGAGGCACTGCAAAAAGAACATCCAACGGTGTCGCTCAAGGTCGCGAATGCGGTAGGAGAAGACCCGGATGTATTGAATGCAATCGCACAATATTGTATTGGCGCTTTACCGCAAAATCAGACTGGGGCTATTTGAACGGCAGTGCTACTTTTGATTTTCCCTGGACGATAGTACAGCGACGGACTGCGGATGTTGACTTTCACGCAATGCCAATGCTTCCCCGATCATGACCAGCACCGGCCCATGACATTCGGACAGACCTCGTTCCAGTTCACCTAATTGCAATCGCATGATGCGCTCGTTGTCCCGGCTGCAATTCTCCACCACGACCACCGGTGACGCAGGCGAGCGGCCTTGTGCCAATAATCTTTGCGCAGTAGTGACGGCTTCCTTGCCGCCCATGTATTGCACAATCGTATCGCAATAGGGCAGCGTGGTTTCTTCAGGGTGATTGGGGGCGGTACTCGACGTGAAAAACGCAACGCTGCGCGCAATGCCGCGCTTGGTTAACGGTTGTTTGGTCGACGCAGCAGCAGCCAGGGCGGCGGTGATGCCGGGCACGATTTCAACTTCGATGCGTTGCGCTTCGAGCGCACGCAGTTCCTCATCGGCGCGGCCGAACAGCATCGGATCGCCGCCTTTGAGGCGTACTACCAATTTGTATTTTCTTGCGCAATCGACCAGCTGCTGATTGATCAGCGTCTGCGCGGTAGAGCGTTGCCCTGAACGCTTGCCGACAGAAATTTTGACGGCCTGCGGACAATGTCGCAACATATCCTCGGTGACTAATGCATCATGCAGCACGACCTCGGCTTGCGCCAGGATACGTGCGCCGCGTAGTGTGATCAAATCAGCGGCGCCCGGTCCGGCGCCAATCAGGTAAACCTTGCCGTAGCTACTGGTTTCCTGATCGGCATCTTTTTGCAACATAGTATTTTTCGGTGCCAATCAGGTGAGCCGAATCATTCCTGCAGCAACGGTCTGATGCGTTATTTCATCGATCAGGATAAACGCCCCGGTCGAACGGATTGCATCATATGCGTCTGCCGCAAGCGGTTGCTGCACGTTGATTGATACTCTGGCGATGTCATTCAATTTCAATGCATCGGCGGGCCGCGTTTCCTGCGTATTGATATCGAATAACGTATCAATCCCGGTAACGCGTGAGGCCACCTGCTTGGTGGTATGCTTCAGCCAGTATTTACGGCGGAAATCCAGCGGTTCTTCCGACAGCCAGCATATCTCGGCATTGACGGTCTTGAGTAGCGTTGCCGGACGATCGGCGGAGGCTAGCATGTCGCCGCGCGAAATGTCGAGGTGCTCTTCCAGCAACAGTGTCACTGATTGGCCGACGACGGCCGATTCCAGAGAACCATCCAGCATGAGGATATCCTTCACCGTGGCGGTCTGGCCGCTAGGTTGTGCCACCAGCTTGTCGCCCTTGCTCACCTTGCCTGCCTCGATACGACCCATGTAACCGCGGAAGTCATTGGCTTCATGACCATTATGACGCGCCACCAGTTGCACCGGGAAGCGGAATGGTTCGTCATGCGATTCGTCATAGACAGAAAGCGATTCGAGCAACTCGATCAATGTCGGTCCTTTGTACCACGCCAGATTGTCGCTGGCTGTCACCACGTTGTCGCCGGCCAGCGCAGACAATGGAATCGGGCGAATGTCTTTCAGGCCCAGTTGGTCTGCGAATTCCAGGTAAGCGCCGATGATGCGGTCATACACGGTCTGGTCGTAGTTGACCAAGTCCATCTTGTTGACCGCAACGATCACGTGTTCGATACGCAACAGATGAGCGATGGTCGAATGGCGCTTGGTTTGCGTCAGCAATTCCACGCTGCCATCGTCGCCCAATTTAACTTTTGACACATCGATCAAAATGATCACTGCATCGGCGGTCGATGCTCCGGTCACCATGTTGCGAGTGTATTGCTCATGACCCGGCGTGTCGGCGATGATGAACTTGCGCTTGGGTGTCGCGAAATAGCGGTACGCGACGTCGATCGTGATGCCTTGCTCGCGTTCGGCTTCCAGGCCATCCGTCAACAGCGACAGGTCGATCGTGTCGCCCACCGTGCGTTTGTGCTTGGCGCGCGAAATTGCGTCCAGTTGGTCGGCAAAGATACCTTTGCTATCGAACAGCAGACGGCCGATCAAGGTGCTCTTGCCGTCATCCACCGAACCGGCGGTGATGAAGCGCAGGAGGCCACGTTCTGCGGATTTTTGTTTGGCTGCGGCTTGGTTCAAGGCTTGTTCTGCTAGGACGGCGTTCATTAGAAATATCCTTCTTTCTTGCGTTTTTCCATCGAAGCTTCCGATGTTTGATCATCCATGCGGGTTGCGCCGCGTTCCGTAATTTGGGTCACTGCCGTCTCGGCGATAATCGCGTCGACAGTCGCTGCATCCGACGCTACCGGGCAAGTGCAGGAGATATCGCCGACAGTGCGGAATCGTACTATCTGCGTCTCCACCGTTTCACCGTCCAGCGGTGGTGTCAGATCCGTCAATGGCACCAGCAAGCCGTTGCGCGGAATGACTTGGCGCTCGTGCGCAAAATAGATCGGCGGCAGTTCCAACTGCTCGCGCGCAATGTATTGCCACACGTCGAGCTCGGTCCAGTTCGAAATCGGGAATACGCGCATATTCTCGCCCGGATGGACGCGGGTGTTATACAGGTCCCACAGCTCAGGACGTTGCGCCTTTGGATTCCATTGACCGAATTCATCGCGGAACGAGAAGATGCGTTCTTTCGCACGCGCCTTTTCTTCATCGCGACGAGCACCACCAATACAAGCGTCGAATTTGTGTTCTGCAATCGTTTCCAGCAATGTCACCGCTTGCGCTGCATTGCGCGAATCGGTTTTCGGATTGCGCAAGCGTACCGTGCCGCGCTTGATCGAATCTTCGACCGCGCCGACGATCAGCTTTTCACCTAACTCGGCGACACGTTTGTCGCGGAAGGTGATGACTTCCGGGAAGTTGTGGCCGGTATCGACATGCACCAGCGGAAATGGAAATTTGCCGGGACGGAAAGCTTTTTCTGCAATGCGCAGCAATACGACGGAATCCTTGCCACCGGAAAAGAGCAATGCCGGATTGCTACACTCGGCCGCGACTTCGCGCATGATGTGGATTGCTTCCGATTCCAACCAATCCAGATGACGATTGCTGGCAGCGTCCAGAAATAATTTATCGACTGCTGTATTCATGATTTTCAAGCCAATGTTGTTATGCTACAGATTTAATTCTGACGAGTTTGCCATCAACTACGTGCAGGCCGCATTCCTTGGATTCAGGATTTTCCCACCACCAGCGTCCGGCACGCACATCCTCACCCGGTTGGATAGAACGGGTGCAAGGCTCGCAGCCGATCGACGGATAGCCTTTGTCGTGCAAGAGATTATATGGAACCTTGTTGCTCCGGATATAGTGCCAGACGTCATCTTCCGACCAGTCGGCTAGTGGATTGAATTTGACCATGCCATGCGCTTCGTCCTGCTCTTGCACATCCAGTGCGGCGCGGGTGGTCGATTGTGTGCGGCGCTGACCGGTGATCCAGGCCTTGTTGCCGGCCAGAGCGCGATTGAGCGGCTCAACCTTGCGAATGCGGCAGCATTCCTTGCGCATCTCGACGCTGTCATAAAATGCGTTCAAACCATTTTGCTGCACATAGGCGTCAACTGCTGCGGGGTCCGGGCGATACAGCGCTACTTCGTAATTGTAGGTTTCCTTGATGCGGTCCAGAACGTCCAGCGTTTCCTTGTGCAAACGGCCGGTTTCGAGCGTGAACACGCGGATTTGCAGCTTGGCGCGCAGGATCATGTCGGTCAGCACCATGTCCTCCGCTGCCAGGCTGGATGCAAAGACTGCCGGTGTAAATTCAGCTGCGATATGGCTTAGCGTCGCCGTGGTATTCGCAACCAGGGTGTCGAAGTCACTCATACGCCCGTTCCGATACGCTGCGTACGGCGGAATAACGGCGATTTTTGGTCCCACGATGCCTGATAAGGTTCAGAGAAATCGGTCAAGCCTTTCAGCGCGTCATGGATATCACGGTCGGCGCGTACAGCGAATGCGTTGAAGCCGACGCGCTGCATGTAAAATAACTGGTCGCGCAACACGTCGCCAATCGCGCGCAATTCCCCGGTATAACCGAGTCGTGCGCGCAGGTTATACGCAATCGAATAACCGCGACCATCGGCGAATTTTGGAAAATCAATCGCGATCACCGGCATCCGTGCAACATCGTCTTTCAATGCTTCCGGGCGTTCGCTGCTGGCGAACAGCACGCCGACATCATTGCGGCCTTGCAGTACGGCGCGCTGTGCTTGCCATACAGCCAGCGGCACGATGACCTTGCCGGCGGGGACCGTGACGCTTTCGACTGTTTCGCCTTCGGCCAGTTTGAGAATGCTCCAATCGTCGGCGACTACTTGTTTGTCCTTAATGAGGTTAGACATATGCATCTTCTCCAATCGGTTGGCCGACCTTGATCGGCGTCGCATAAACATGGTCCTTGAACGGCGGGATGCCGATACGGCGTACGGTATCGATAAAGCGTTCGTCCTCGGTGCGCTCGCGCACATACACTTGCAGGATGCGATCGATCACGACCGGCATCTGATGTGCCGAGAACGACGGTCCAATGATTTTGCCGATGGAAATATCGTTGCCCTGCGCACCGCCCAGCGATACCTGATACCACTCTGCGCCATCCTTGTCGACGCCGAGAATGCCGATATTGCCGACGTGGTGATGACCGCATGCGTTGATGCAGCCGGAGATATTCAGTTCGATTTCGCCGATGTCATGCTGGAAATCCAGATTGTCGAAACGTTCCGCAATTGCTTCTGCAATCGGGATCGATTTTGCATTCGCCAGCGAGCAGAAGTCGCCGCCGGGGCAGCAGATAATGTCGGTCAGCAATCCGATGTTTGGCGTCGCCAAGCCATGTGCTTTTGCTTCTTTCCATAGCGCGATCAGGTCGGATTGCTTGACGTCGGCCAGCACCAGATTTTGTTCATGCGTCACGCGCAGCTCGCCGAAGCTGTATTGGTCGGCCAAGTCGGCAACAAAATCCATTTGCTCGGCAGTCGCATCGCCCGGCGGCACACCGGTTTTCTTGAGCGATAACATGACAATCGCATAACCAGGCATCTTGTGCGGTTTCACGTTGCGCTGCAGCCAGTTCGCGAATGCCTTGTTTTCCTGCTTTTGTTGCTCGACGGTTGCATCGGTTGCGGGCAGCTTTTCGTATGCCGGCGGTGTGAAATAGGCTGCTACGCGATGCATTTCTTCGGACGTCAATGTGCTCTGGCCATCCTTGATGTCGGTCCATTCGGCCTCGACCTGACGTGCAAACTCTTCGACGCCGAGTGCTTTCAACAGAATCTTGATGCGTGCCTTGTAGATGTTGTCACGACGGCCGTACTGGTTGTACACGCGCATCACCGCTTCAATGTAGGTCAGCATGTGCTGCCATGGCAGGAACTCACGCACGACGCTACCGATAATCGGCGTGCGGCCCAAACCGCCACCAACCATCACACGGAAACCGATTTCGCCTTGCTCGTTTTTCACAACCGTCAGGCCGATGTCATGCATGCCAGTCGCGGCGCGGTCTTCCAGCGCGCCATTGATCGCGATCTTGAACTTGCGCGGCAGATAAGCAAATTCTGGGTGGAATGTGCTCCACTGGCGCAGAATTTCGGCATACGGGCGCGGGTCGATAATTTCATCGGCGGCAACGCCGCAATACTCATCCGACGTGATATTACGGATGCAATTACCGGAGGTCTGGATCGCGTGCATTTCGACCGATGCCAAATCTGCCAGAATATCGGGTGTTTCTTCCAGATTGATCCAGTTGTACTGGATGTTTTGGCGCGTGGTGAAATGCCCATAACCGCGGTCGTATTTACGTGCGATATGCGCAAACATGCGCATTTGCTTGGTCGACAACAAGCCATAAGGCACTGCAACGCGCAACATGTATGCATGACGCTGCATGTACAGGCCGTTCTGCAAGCGCAGCGCACGGAATTCATCCTCAGTCAATTCATCAACCAAGCGACGGCGCACTTGATCACGGTACTGTGCAACGCGCTCCTTGACGATTTGATGGTCGTATTGATCATAGCGATACATTGTGTGTCCTAATTCAATTCTGAGTTATTGGGGCAGAGCAGGCAACCTAGGCTATCGTTTCGCTTCAGCATGTGAGGTCCTCTCTGTCCTATACTAATATTAAAATACTAATTTTGCTGCGACACCCGTCAGTGTCGTCGCCAACAAGCCGCGCAAGATTTTTTCCGGCACGGCACGTGCTGCCAACGAGCCAATGGTAATGCCCGGCACCGAGCCCAGCAGCAACATGGCGAGCAATTCCCAATTGATCGAACCGAGCCACCAGTGACCGAATGCGGCGATCGCCGTTAATGGTACGGCGTACGCAATATCGGTGCCGGCAATCTCAGCGGGTTGCAAGCGTGGATAAAGCAATACCAGCAGTGTTGCGCCGATCGCACCGGCGCCAATCGAAGAAATGGTGACTAGAGTGCCGAGCAACACGCCAGCCAGAATTGTAGCCGCAGTCAGCTTGGCGCCTTGCAATTGTTTTTCCGGATGATTGACTGCCCATGCCTGCATTTTGCTTCTGAACAGCAGTGCAACGACCGTCAGCAATACCGAACTAGCGATCGAATAACGAATGATCTGGGCAATTTGCTTGTCGAGCACACCTAAATATTTTAGCGAGAGTGTCGCGATCAGTGCCGCCGGCAAGGCGCCAATACATAGACGTTTAACGATATCCCAATGCACGTTGCCGCGGAAACGATGGGCAAATGTGCCGGCACTCTTGGTGATAGACGCGAATGCCAAGTCGGTGCCGACTGCGACCGTCGGTGAAATGCCAAACAGGAGGGTCAATAGCGGTGTCATCAGCGACCCGCCGCCCACCCCTGTCAATCCGACCAACAGACCGACTGCAAAACCGGAAGCCACATAAGAAAGAGTCATATCACCTCGCGCAAAGAAGTATGAATCGTAATAAACTTATTCCTTATTCCAAACGACAAAGTATTTATTTGCTTATATGCTTATTCGATATATGCAAAAGTCAAAATAAGTTGGTGAATTATTAAGGGAATCCATGAATCTCCATCAACTTCGCTTCGTGCGCGAAGCGGTCCGGCAAAACTATAACCTGACCGAAGCCGCCAAGGCGCTTTACACTTCGCAACCTGGCGTATCCAAGGCGATCATCGAACTGGAAGAGGAGCTGGGAATAGACATTTTTGCCCGCCACGGCAAACGCATTCGCGGCTTGACCGAGCCGGGGCGGGCGGTGCTGAAGTCTGTGGAGCTGATCATGCAGGAAATCGACGGCTTGAAGCGCATCGGCAGGGAGTTCGCTGCTCAAGATAGCGGCAGCTTCACGATTGCGACCACGCATACCCAAGCCCGCTACTCATTGCCCAAAGTAGTGCATGCGTTTACACAGAAATTTCCGAAAGTGCGGTTGTCGCTGCTTCAAGGTAATCCCAAGCAGGTTGCCGAAATGGTATTGAAAGATCAGGCCGATCTCGCCATTGCCACCGAATCCATCACCAGTGCCGACGGTCTGGTGACGATTCCATGCTACCAATGGGAGCATGTGGTGGTGGTGCCACCCGAGCATCCGTTGTTGAAATCGAAATCAGTCACACTGGAAGAGATTGCTGTATTCCCGTTGATTACTTACGACAGTGCATTTACCGGTCGGGCCAAGATCGATCATGCGTTTTCCTTGCGCGGACTGCATCCGGACGTGTTGCTGGAAGCAATCGATGCCGATGTCATCAAGACTTATGTCGAGCTTGGGCTGGGCATCGGTATCATTGCCGGCATGGCATTCGACCCGGAACGCGACAAGAATCTGCGCGCGATTTCGGTTGGGCATTTGTTCGGAACCAATGTCTCTCGCGTGGCGCTCAAGCAGGGCGCTTATCTCCGCAGCTATATCTATACCTTCATTGAGTTGCTGGCGCCGACCTTGAACCGCAAGTTGATCGATCAGGTGATGAATGGCGAAAAGGATATGTACGAGTTATGAGGACGTGGCAAAGTTACACGTTATTTTAGATTTAGAAGTGAGAGCATGATGAATACCGTTAATACAGACATGAAAGCGTATTACGCGCAGCGCGCCGACAAGTATGAAGACATCTACGCCAAGCCCGAACGCCAGGCGGATCTCGCGATCCTGCACGAGCGCGTGAGCGACACGCTGGAAGGGCACGATGTGCTGGAAGTCGCCTGCGGCACCGGTTATTGGACGGCGCAGTTCGCGCCATCGGCAACCTCAGTGCTGGCGACCGATATCAATCCGGAAGTAATCAAGGTCGCGAAGGCCAGGAATTTGCCGACTGACAAAGTGCAATTTGCGTTGGCCGATGCCTTCGATTTGCAAATGGAAGGCAGCTTTTCAGCCTGTTTCGCCGGCTTCTGGTGGTCGCATGTAAAGCGCCAGGAGCAAACCGGATTTCTGGAAAAGTTGCGCGCCACGATGGGTAAAGACGGACTGCTCGTGATGATCGACAACACTTATGTCGAGGGCAGCAATACGCCGATTGCGCGGACCGACTTGGACGGCAATACCTACCAGATCCGGAGACTGGCGAATGGCGAGCGCTATGAAGTGCTGAAAAATTTTCCGACCGATAGCGCCTTGAGAAAAAAGCTGAGTACTGCGCTGAGAGACATTCGTATCTTGCGTCTGGAGTATTACTGGATGCTGATCGGCAAATTCAAATAAATCTGTCCACTGCGATATCCCAGGCGCTTCGATAATTTAAATGCATAATCAGAATGCAGGATGACGCATGAAACTGGCGACACTGAAAGACGGAACCCGCGACGGACAACTTGCCGTTGTGTCATGCGACCTCAAGATTGCTGTCCTGGCTGACGGCATCGCGCCAACGCTGCAGCGCGCACTTGATGACTGGAACTCTATCGCGCCGCAGTTGGATGCACTATACGGCGAGTTGAATGCGGGTCGCGCGCAGCGCTCATTCGACTTCGATCCCAAGCGTTGCATGGCTCCGCTGCCACGCGCATTTCAGTGGGCCGATGGCTCTGCGTATGTGAACCATGTCGAATTGGTGCGCAAGGCCCGCAATGCAGAAATGCCGGAATCGTTCTGGCATGACCCGCTGATGTACCAAGGCGGCTCCGATGACTTCATCGGCCCGACCGATGACATCATGCTCGGTTCAGAGGAGTGGGGCATCGACTTCGAGGGCGAGGTCGCAGTGGTGACGGACGACGTGCCGATGGGTATCGCTGCTGTCGAGGCAGCATCGCATATCCGGTTGTTGATGCTGGTAAATGATGTATCGCTGCGCAACTTGATCCCGGCCGAGCTGGCCAAGGGTTTTGGCTTTTTTCAATCCAAACCGGCATCGAGTTTTTCACCGGTCGCAGTGACGCCCGACGAATTGTCGGCTGCATGGCAGGATGGCAAAGTGAATCTACCATTGTGTGTTACCTGGAATGGCGCACTGGTTGGCCAGCCGAATGCCGGTGTCGATATGGTGTTCAATTTTCCGCAATTGATTGCACATTTGGCAAAGACGCGCAATGCGCGCGCCGGTTCGATCATCGGTTCCGGCACGGTGTCCAACAAAGATGCGGGCAAAGGCTACACTTGCATTGCTGAAAAACGCTGCCTGGAAATGATTGCGAATGGCAAGGCAACCACACCGTTCATGAAATTCGGCGACACGATCAAGATCGAGATGTTGGATGCGAATGGCAAGTCGATTTTCGGTGCAATCAATCAGCAAGTCACGCAGAGCGCTCTCAAGAAGGTCAATACGTAAACCCCATATTCAGGAGGCCACCATGACCACACACGCAACCACGCCGGTCGGCCAAACGGCTGTCATGCCTGCCGCCGTACCAATCAATGGCTTGCACCACTTCGCTTATCGCTGCCGTGACGCGGAAGAGACGCGCCATTTTTATGAAGACATTCTTGGCTTGCCGCTGTTTCATTACATCCGTTCGGATATCGTGCCGTCTACAGGTGAATTTTGCCCCTACGTCCATATCTTTTTCCGCATGACGGATGGCTCATGCCTTGCGTTTTTCGACCTCGGCGACAATGTTCTGCCGGCGCCGTCATCCAATACGCCGTTGTGGGTCAATCACATCGCGATGCGGGTCGATACGATCGATGAACTGCAAGCAATGAAGGCACGCCTCGAAGCGCATGGCATCGAAGTGCTGGGCGTTACCGACCATCGCGTATTCAAGTCGATTTACTTTTTCGATCCGAATGGCATTCGCCTCGAGCTATGTGCGCAACTGGCATCGAATTCGCAAATGTTCGATGAACGCAAAGGCATACACGAAAAGGTCGCCGCGTGGTCAAAAGAGAAGGCTGAACGTTTGGCGCAGAATACGAAGACAAGTCGTTAGAAGATTTTGGAACGTAATGCATACCCCGTGTCTAAACCAATGATGCAGGCACGGGGGCATGCTTTACTTTAGGCTGCCAACCGCGCAGTATCGCGGCATCCATCGAGCAGGAATGACAAGCCGATAATCAGCACCAAGTCGCCTTCCGCCGAGCGCGCGGTACCGGCGATGCCAGGGACGGAAAGTGCCGTCATCGGTTTGATCACCAGGTCAGCCGTGCCGTCCACTGCTCCCACAGCAAGAATATAGGGCTGTGGTGCGGCAATCACGATGCCGACTTTTTCCGTGGCAGGCTCGTAACCCAGCACGCCTGCCAGCGAGCGTACCGGCAGTGGACGACCCTGGTCGCGGAATACAGGCGCGCCGCCGACCTCGGAGAAGATGTCAGGCAACTCCACCACGCGTTGCACCACTGCCATCGGCATGCCGAGCGCTGCGCCTGACGTATGCACCAGCATAGTCGGTACGATCGAAAGTTCGATCGGCAGACGGATCGTGAAGCGCGTGCCGGCACCGAGTACCGAATCGATGCGAACCGCGCCGCGATGTTTTTCGACCGCGGTTTTAACGACATCCATGCCGACGCCGCGGCCAGACACGCTGGATGCAACTTCCTTGGTGGAGAATCCCGGCAGGAATACCAACTGGAATGCCTCTTCTGTGGAGTAAACCGCGGAGTCGTTGATCAATCCCTTGGCGAGCGCCTTGCGACGCAGTTCGACCGGATCCATGCCTCGGCCATCGTCGGACAATTCAATCATCACACTGCTGGCTTCCTGCCACGCTTTCAGCGAGATGATGGCCTTGGAGGATTTGCCGACTTTTTGACGAGTCGCGGCATCTTCGACACCATGGTCGAGCGCATTGCGCAGCATATGCACCAGCGGATCGTACAGACTGTCCACCACGACGCGGTCGACTTCGGTCTCTGCTCCTTCGATGACCAATTCGATATCCTTGCCGAGTTCCTTGGCAAGTTCTCTGACCAGCCGTGGAAATTTCTGGAACAGCTTTCCTACCGGCTGCATGCGGGTTGACAGCGTCGCCCGCTGCAATTCAGTGGAGTGGCGTGAAGCTCGGCTCAATGTTTCTGCGAGGGCGGCCATCAGCGCGGACGAGGCACCTTCGAACTTGAATTGCATCAGTTTTTCGAGCAGTACAGCCGCCTGGTTGGCAGCTTGCACCGACTCGCCGGCAACTTCCAGCAACGCATCCAGCTTGATTGCATCGATGCGGATGCTGTCTTCTTTCGCCGGCGCATTTATCGGCTTGGCGACTTGCTCCTTGGCGGCGAGCGGGACCGCAGCCTGGTTTGCATCGGATGCCTCTTCTACGAGGTCTTCCTCTTCACCGTCGCCTTCGTTATCTTCGCCGTCTTCCACTGCGATTGCCGTACCGTCCGGCACGACAGCATAGTACAGCGCTTCCCAGTCAATGCCTTCTCCGGCACCGGCGGTCGCGGCCGGCGCTGTCTTGGCTTTTTCCTTGGGCTTGGCGGTGGCTTTTGCCTTCTGTTTCGGCTGCGCCTTGGGGGCTGCGACTTTGCCTTCAATCGCATCGGTCAGGATACGTTCCAGCGTCTCCGGCATTGCGGATAAGCTCTCGGGGGGGGCGCCGTTTGCCAGTTCTGTGAGCTGGTCCGCAACAAATCCGCTGGCTTGCAGCGCCGCTTCAATCGCGATCGGCGTAACTGGCGCTTTGCCTGTTCGCAGTGCGTCAAACAGGTTTTCGGTGAGATGACAGGCCGACACCATGGCGGACAAGCTCATGAAGCCGGCACCACCCTTGATCGTGTGGAATGCACGGAATACCGAGTTCAGGGTATTGGCATCATCCGGATGCTTTTCCAGTACGAGCAGGTGCTCTTCCACATGTGTCGCCAGTTCCTGCGCCTCGACGACGAAATCCTTGAGCATGTCATCCATCAGAACCCCAGATCGGCAAGTAAGCTATCGACATCGTCCTGTACCATCGCATTGACCGGAACCGACGGGCCTTGCATCAATTCCACTGGCTTGGCTTCGGCTGCAGCCATCGCTGCTTTCGTCTCGGGCGGTGCATTATCCCGCAGCAGTTGCGCCAACTCATTTTCTGCGGTGCGTGTGATCGAAACGATCTTCTTGATCAATTGGCCGGTGAGGTCCTGAAAATCCTGCGCCATCATGATTTCCAACAGACGCGCCTTTTCGGTTTCAGTGGATGACGCGACAATCGCAGCGAATTGCTGGGAGTCGCCTGCCAACGCCTTGAATTCCTCGATGCTGAGTTTGCCGTCAAACAGCAGGGCCCAGCGAGTTTCCATATCCTTGGCTTTCTTGGACAGATCATCCTGTTCCGGCATGCCCACATCAATCGCATTCAATACCTTGTTGGCGGCTTGCTCGGTCAGCGTCGCAATGTATTCGAGGCGGCCCTGCGCATCGGTAATCTGGGACGCGACATCCGACAGTGAGCGATCATATCCCAGCTCGCGCAAGGAGTCATGCAGCAGCCGGACGATGCCACCCAAACGCTCGAACATGGGTTTGTCGGACTGGTCTGCCGTTGCATCCTGCGTGTTGTCAGCGGACGATGCAGGCGCGGGAGCGGACTCCGCTACTGGCTCCGTGCGCTGGGCTGCCACCTCGTCAAACAGGGCTTCAAAGTCATCTGCGGCGCTGGTCATATTGGTGCATCTCCATAAACGTTGTGAATTTTTTATCTTACATTTTGAGCGTAACGGCTTGCACCGTTACTGAAGCTGTTTGCCGGGTTGTCGGATCCATGGTATCCGTATTGATGCGATTGTTTGTGTATGGAGGGGGCGTGACATTGCCATGTTGTGGAATGATTAAGATCGCGGTAGGCGAGGTCCGAATTCATGGTCAGAGCTTTGATCTAGTGTTGTGACGTTGTTCTGATTTCAGCATGTCGATTGGTCACCCTTCCCGTATGGTGTAATCCTTTTAGCATCTGCACAATCATACCCAGATTTGTGGAATGAGCATAGCATAGGCAGGGCAATCGCATGAAGCCAAGGCCGGCTTGCTGAGAGGAAGTAGGCGCGAG
>CBINHE010000058.1:0-26307 GCA_966250375.1 uncultured Oxalobacteraceae bacterium | reverse complement strand
TTTTGACAAGATCCAGTCCAGCGTCACCTATACGCTGGGTGCGAATGTCGAAAATTTCGTCCTGACCGGCACGGATGCGATCAACGGTACTGGCAATGCACTGAATAACTTCATGACAGGCAATGCCGGCAACAATACGCTGGATGGTGATGCGGGTGCGGACACGCTGCGCGGTGGTGCTGGCAACGACATCTACGTAGTAGACAATATTGGTGACGTGGTAGTGGAGAATGCAGCAGAGGGCACCGACACGGTCCAGTCCAGCGTTACCTATACGTTAAGTGCCGAGATCGAAAATCTCACGCTCACCGGCACGGCTGCGATCAACGGCACCGGCAATACCCTCAACAACCTCCTGACAGGCAATGCCGGCAACAATACGCTGAATGGCAATGGCGGCACGGATCTCTTGCAGGGCGGTGCGGGTGTTGACACGTTGACGGATACGCTGGGTAACAATTTACTGGATGGCGGAAGCGGCAATGACACCATTACAGCCGGGTCAGGCAATGACTTCATTGCCGGCGGTGCTGGCGATGACATGATCGTAACCGGTACCGGCGCGGACGTGATTGCCTTTAACCGAGGCGATGGTCAAGATATCGTGAATGCCAGCGTGGGCAAGGACAATACCATTTCATTGGGTAAAGGAATCCAGTATTCGGATCTTCAGTTCAAGAAAAATTCCAACGATTTGATTCTTGTCACCGGTTCAAATGAGCAGGTAACGTTCAAGGACTGGTATGCCGATGTCAACAACCATAGCGTAGCCAACCTTCAGGTTGTGATTGAAGGGACTGCGGATTACGTTGCCGCATCGACCAATAAACTTAATAACAAGAAGATCGAGCAGTTCAACTTTGATGGACTGGTAGCGCAGTTCGATCAAGCGCGTGCTGCTACGCCGACGCTCACTAGCTGGGCGCTGTCGTCGGCGTTGTTGGACTTTTATCTCAACAGCAGCGACACGGCTGCCATTGGCGGCGATTTGGCGTATCAGTATGCGAAGAACGGTAACTTGTCGAGCATCTCGGCAACGCCAGCGCAGGCTTTGCTCTCCAGTCCGCAGTTCGGCACTGCGAATCAGAGCTTGCAGACACCTGGCGCATTGCAGGATCTGTCGCCCAGGCTAATGTAGTTATTACTTTGCTTCATGACGTCCCTCTGAATTGCGTGTTCAGAGGGACGTTTCCATTTGCGGAATAGCGACAAAACCTTTTTCTGTAGTTAAGTTCAGGTGCCGTCACAGGGATAAGGCATGTCGTTTACATGATGCGAAACACCAGGGCAGTGCAGTCGACCGCGCGCTTCAATTTGTCGACCAGCTCATCGAGTTCCGCATGCGTGGCAATGAGCGCCGGCGCTATGACGATGCGCCCGAGCGTTGGGCGGACAATGATGCCTCCCTCCAGTCCCACTTGCATACAAAAGGTGCTCGCGGCGGCTTCATTTTCAAAACGTTTTTTCGTTGCTTTCGACGGCGTAAGCTGGAGCGCTGCGATGGCGCCGACGCCTTGTATTTCTCCAATCAAGGGGTGGTCGCTGAATACATCGCGCAGTTTGTTTTGCAGGTATGGCCCGGTGTCGGATTTGACGTTGGCGACGATCCCCCCTTCGTCCAGCAGCTTCAGGTTGGCAAGCGCCACAGCGGCGGCGGCAGGATGCCCTTGATAAGTCAACCCATGCGCATACCCCCCGCCTTGCTCCACCAGCGTGTCGGCGATACGGCGGGAAAGGATGAGGCCGCCCATCGGGATGTAGCCGGAGGTTAAACCTTTGGCGATTGAAATGGTGTCCGGCTCAAATCCGAAATACTGATGCGCGAACCATTCGCCAGTACGGCCGAAGCCGCCTTGCACTTCATCCGCGCAAAGCAGCACATCATACTTGCGACAGATTCGCTGAATCTCCGGCCAGTAGGTGGCAGGCGGAAAGATCAAGCCGCCTCCGCCCTGAAAGGGCTCTGCGACAAATGCAGCCACTTTGTCCGCTCCCAGCGCAAGGATTCTTGTTTCCAGTTCCTGTGCCGCCTCCAGCCCGAATTCTTCCGGCGTCAAATCGCCCTGATAGGCGTACCAGTATGGCTGTCCTATGTGCTGTATGTTGGGAATCGGAAGATCGCCCGCTTCATGCATATATTTCATGCCGCCCAGAGAGGCGCTGCCGACTGTCGATCCATGGTAAGCGTTCTCACGACTGATCAAGATCTTTTTTTCCGGCTTGCCGACGATGTCCCAGTAACGGCGGACAGTGCGGATCAGGACTTCGTTTGCTTCAGAGCCGGAATTGGTATAAAGGATGCGGCTATATTTTTTGGGAAGCAGTTCAAACAGCTTTTCCGAGAGATTGACGACTGGCGCATGCGTCGTATTGAAAAACATGCTGCAGTATGAAAGGTCTTCCAGCTGGCGAGTCGCGGCTTCAATCAGTTCTTTGCGACCGTAACCGACAGCAGTACAGAACAGACCGGACATGCCATCCAGATAACGCTTACCCTCGCTGTCCCATAAATACATTCCTTCGCCTTTTACCATGACGCGCGTTTGGTCGACGTTTACCGCTTTCAGATCCTCGAAAGGGAAAATATGGTGAGTGGCATTAATGGATTGATATTCCTTGGTGCTGTGAGCCGGGCTGATACTGTCGTTCATGTCGGTCCTTTGCATGGAATTTCGTAAATCAGCATGGCGTTCGATAGCCGCGCTGGGTGGGGTCGGCGATTCGTTTTCACGAGTGGTTGCCGGGTTCACTGACTCCTATGAATGGCTTATTGTATAGCGCAGGTTCCTTTCCGGAAACAGATTTTCGGACTGCGCACTGGTTGAGAATCCCCTTGCGCGCTGATAGACTCAGGTATCGACTCCCTGTGTTGCATCAACTGTCATTTCAAGAGAAAGGCGATGATGAAAGCTGTTCTTACTGGGCACAGCAGAGGTCTTGGCGCCTCCATTGCCGCAAACCTCCTCTCTCGCAATATCCCGGTGCTAGGACTTTCCCGGACCAGGAATATTGAACTCGAAAAGCGGTTTCCCTCCACGCTGGAAGGACATGTGCTTGACTTGTCCGATTCCTTATCTGTCGCGCAATGGCTTGCGGGAGACACGCTGCACAGATTTCTTTCCGGTTGCAGGACTGTCCTTCTCATCAACAACGCCGGCGTGGTGCAGCCGATCGGGGCTATTGGCGCCCATGATGCCTTCGCGATTGCACGGGCAGTCGCGCTGAACGTGGCAACGCCGATAATGCTGGCCAATGCGATCGCTTCCATGCATGCAAGCGACAGACGGATCGTGCATATATCGAGTGGTGCGGGCAGCAGCGCTTACCCAAGTTGGAGTGTTTATTGCGCGACGAAGGCCGCACTGGACCATCATGCGCGATCGGCAGCAATGGATAATCTGCCCCATTTACGCATCTGCAGTCTTGCGCCTGGCGTGGTGGATACGGATATGCAGGCAGAGATCCGGGCAACCACGCTGGAGCAGTTTCCGCTTCGCGCGACATTCGAAGCGTTAAAGAGCAATGGTGCGCTTTCCAGCCCGGACGAGTGCGCGAAATACCTGGTCGACTATCTGTTGAGTGACCAATTCGGAGAAGCACCAGTTGCGGATCTCCGGACTGGCGGATAAAAAGGCCACTGGGCCGTTATTGTGCCAACCATAACACCATTGCCGAGAACGACTCGAGGATGAAGAAGGGGGTAACGCGCCACAACGGTCTTGGGCGGGACAAAGGAATCACGTTACGCAAAATCACACCATAGTCCATGGACTCCGCATGCGGGAAATAATTTTCCTGAATAGAGACGATATCCCTGAATCCTTTTTTGAAGTAATACCGTAACTGCGGATCCAGCGGTCCGTTTGCGTGGAATTTTCTCTTCGCGTGGACGTATTGCCAAACGGAGAGATCAGGATTTTTTTTACGTGCTTTTCCGAAGCCGGGGATCGGCGAACCAAGATACACATCGTGCCAGCCCGCTTTAAGGGCGTGCGGATAAAAGAACTTGAATATTTCTTTCACCGCTTGGGCGTGGTTGCTGCTCAAACTGATGCCGAACAAGGAGCGTCTGTGGCCGTGCGCGATGTTTGCGGCATGGACGTCTGCGGCGATTTCCCATTTGGTTGGCGCGGTAAACATTGCGGGGCTGACCGGCCGCATGAAGAGCGAGGCCAGCGCCTGCCCGGTGCGAGAACAAAACGTGCCGATGCATAGGTCCGGATACGCTTGGATTCGCTCAAGGATGACCGTGTCGCTGGCCGCCTGGTGAGGCTCCCATTTTGAATGCTCCAGCGCCATCAAGGCGGGGAGGTCCTTGGGTTCAAGAAAGCGCGTTTGTAATGTAGACATGGTTATGCTGCATTTAACCTGGATTCGGCAGTTGGACAGGTGCGAGTGTGCATTTTTCCGGCTCTCTGGCTAGGGTGCAGCAGGGGTTTCGTGCAGCATGCTGCATGCCTGCGGAACGGTCTGCGCTTGCAAGCGCAGACGCGCCCTGCAAGGGCGACGACGACGCGGACTGCATTCCACTAGGAGGAGCAACGCCTGTGGCCCTGTAGGGCAGGAGTGTTCCCTTGCAAGGGAACACTGTTGCGCGGGCAGGCGACATGTCGCCTGAATTCCCCGCTCCACCCCCAGAGGGCCGGAAAAGTGTGCAATCGCGCCTGTAGCGCTCTCACCCAATTGGTGAATGCTATTAAGCGAAAGAAAGTCAATGTTCATGCGATTCTCCAGACAAAAGTAAGCGGTCAACTGCCGAATCTAGGTTTAAATTTCACAAAGCTGTTCTTGTCTGTTCTGTCGCTGATTTTCCGGCACGGTGGCGACTTCGGCGATGAGGCCGGACAGGTATCCCTGCGTAACCACGGCGTTGTCACGGTAGTGGCTGTTCTTCATCAAGGCATGATGCAACTGCTCTAATCTGAAGAATGGCACGGACGGAAAAAGGTGATGTTCCGCGTGAAAATTAACACCATTCTGAGCAATCAGAACGCGTTCCAGCCAGCCGGCGAGGACTGTTCTTGAGTTGGCGAAGCCGGGGGCGGGCATGCCGAAATGTTCACCCATATCTCGCACATAAAGAATCGCCATCAAGAATGTCGCAAGCGGCACTATCCAATACAAAAGCACAATCCACCACAATTTGAAATAGGTCGCGGCGGCTGCAAAGACGATCGCGCAAACGATGCGATTGATGCGTGTCGCGCGCGGCAGGTTGAGCGCCATGCCTGCATCGACTGTGTATCCCTTCAAATCTTCCAGCGTGTACCAGCCTAGGCAGTGCTTCAGTATTTCAATGACGATCTGCCGGCGCGTTTTAGGAAACTGATATCTGTCTTTTTTCATGGTCGCCACCCAGTTTGGATCCTGGTCTGTCGATACATTCCGGTGATGCGCCATATGGTTTCTACGAAAGCCATGGATGGTGATAAAGAACGGAAGTGCAGTAAAAATATCGCCGAGCAGGTCGTTCAGCCAGGCATGTTTACGGCTGACATGGTAATGCGAATACTCATGCATCAATGCCAGCAGAGCATGCTGGCGAGTGGCGATCAACAACATGCAGGCGATACTGATTGCCATGCTTGAAAATTTGGTCGCTACAACGACCAAGGCAATGATGAATAACCATTCGATAGCGGTCTGAAGCAGCAAACGAACCGGCGCCGGTTTTGCGATCTCTTTCAAGAGACCGCGCTCCAGTTGGATGCGCGTGCCGGCATGCTGCACAGGCGTAGTGATCTTATGCATACGTATACTCCTTCGACGAATAAGTGAAATAGGGCGCAGCTTTTTATGCTGACGTCAGCCTGGCTTGTTGTGGCCGAATGTTTTCAATGAACCTCGGACGATTTTTGGAGGTTGATATCGTTCTTCCTATAGAAGACGAATCAGAAGACGAACCGTGCTATCTGGCGAGTAGCAAGTGTGGCTGCATTCGTTCTCAATTTTCCGTACGTCCCATGAAATTGTTGGTTGTGCAATGGACGTGGATATTACAGAGCGATTATTTCAGGGAGATGAAATTTATCCAATTTATGGAACCGGATGCACGGTTTTATTACTTACCACTTATGTAGAAAGGTAATGCGTACCGTATTCAAAAAATCCAGTAAAAATATTCAGGAGTTGTGATGAGAGGGATAACGTGCTGCTTTGCAGGAGATACTGTCCGACTAGCGCAAACAGAACCGGCTGCTCAGGTTGAAGATATTGCCACGCGTCGTTCCCGGAGCGAAGAGGGACAACATAGTGGGGCCGTTGACGAACATTCGCCAAGAAGCCCGCTTCCGAAAAATAATGGTATGCGTACCAGGATGATGCAATTATTTAATACCAAAGCAGTGCCTCACCCGCCTGCCGAGCGATTTGAAGGGGATTGGAAAAGTGTCGTGGCGCGGGATATTTGCCAGCATTGGGTAGAGAGTCAGACAGCGCATAGTGCGGCCAACGTTTCTCTCGTTGCCTTATCGAAGATGAAAGCGCTCGACTATGAGCGAAAAAATTTTGAAAGCATCCCTGAAGATCAACGCCTTTTGCCGGCAACGTCAAAAGAACAAGATTATTACGAGGCGCAAATAAAGGTATTTCTGGAAGCGGTAGGCGAAAAGGATACGGACGCGGTCTTGCAAAGCTTTAAATTGGCCGGTACAGGAGGCTTGCACCGTCAGCACGCTATGGTTGCAGCGACGGTCAGTAATGTTTTGGGAGGTGTCGGGTTAATGTTGTTTGATCATAAAGTTGGTCACAAAGCGAAAAGCGCCAGTCCGCACGTTACTGCTTCAGCGGTGGCCAGTAAAGCTTTGGGTATTGCTGGATCAGCAATACCGGATCCCACTGCGAAAGCGATCATTGCCGGGGTACGGGTGCTTTTGCAGGCTGTTACCGCAAAAACGGTATTGGATTCGGGAGGGCGACGCTTGCGCAACGCCGGGACCGAAGAAATTTTGCCGCTTGGCCGTGCCGATGCGACTTCTGCAGCAAAGAATGCGAAGAACATGTTTCAGGCTTCCCATGCAGTGATCTGGCGTTTGAAAGGAGCGGAAAAAAATCTGAGAAGAATGGAAGTCGCCATGACAGCTCTGGATGATGCTCGTACTGCATACGAAACGGACAACAGCCCTGAAAACAAGCGAGCGGTAGAAGAAGCAAAGAAAAAACTGGAAATGGTGTTTGCCAAAGCCTGTTATCAAATGGCCGTGAAGGCTGCCTATAAAGTGTCTTCGGAAAGCGCAAAAATTGAATTTCACGGGAACAAGTACTATTTGTCCACCAGCTATGCCGGCACCTTCGCCACTCTGTTTGCCGGTTTATTTTCCATCTTGACGCCAACAGTCGGTGGCGTTGCCACAGGCGGCGTGACCATTGCTGCGGCGCTCGCTGCTGCCTCGCTTTACATCGGCTATCAATTGAGTAAGGGACCCAGCAAGGATGGTGAAGCAAAGGCAAAAAGAGCGATTATCGCTTTAAGCAAATCCGCAAGTGTGCTGAGTGGGGACAGCGTGGCTAGCCAGGATAAAAGAGCTGCCGCTTACAAAACGTATCTTTCAGAAATAAAAAAAGCGCGTTTCACCATGCCGGAAATGAAACGCCAGGTTAAAGAAGAAGCAACAGCGAGCTTGTTGACGCAATTAGAAAAAATCACGCAAGAAGACAAGCTTGAAAATCGCATGAGCTCACGGGAAAACTGGGAGGTATATCGAGCCCATGAGACAGCCGTGACGGAAATTAAAAACACCGCTCCCGCAGAGGATCAAACAGTGGATCAAATTCAGGGTCGGATAAGCCAGCTCGAAGAGCAATTTCAGCGCGACCATGAAGAAGATTTTTCAGCTAAAAGCATAGCGGATGCATGGAAGATTCCCATGCGCATGCGCATGGATAGTGCTAACCGCCTATTGAAAGGAAAAGTCGCTCGCTCGCATAAACGCCTTATCAACTTGATGCAACATCCATCGTTAAAGAGGCGCATCGTGTCCACGCTGCACAAGAATGGAAACGAAAAGGCGATTGCAAAGATCAAGGAAGAGCTGAGGAAAAACTTATTGGACATGTTTAACCTGGAGCTCGCCCTGCATCGCATGAAGCCGCTGATAAGCGGAAATGTCACCGACCCTGAGGCCATCGCGCGCGCTGCGGACGCTCTTGGCGCTATTGAGGACGAGGATGTGCGTCACCTGTTTTGTGGCGATGCCAAAGAACAGGTCGAGGCCACGAATAAAGCCAAAATTCTGACCGCAGGAGAAGCGGAACGTTACACCATGACTAATGCAGGCGCTTCTGCGGCTGGCATATTTTTAAATGTAGGCATAGCGGCGACGGACTTGGGCATCAACGCAACAAAAGCAGCGAGGACGGACAATATGGGGACGTATCACGGCACCAAGATTCCCCAATTCAATGATTACAAGTTTGCCGCGATTTCGCAGTCTGGGGCGCAGCCTGCAGCGCACATGAGTGCAGGCGATCGTGCCCCATTCCAAAAGCGCGAGATGCAAGGTCTCTTGAATATCACTGCAAACCAAGGCAATGCGGTCGAATTGCGGATGGACTTGGCAGACGATAACCGTTCGCATTTTGGAAAGGATGATGCGTATGTGGCCGCAAGCCTCGATGCCCTTATTGCGCAACTGTGGAATGCGGATTCCGTTCCTGAAAAAATCACGCTCTCCATTGGTCGCCAAGCGCTTGATGGTGCCGACCCCGCCCGTCCGGTTACTGAAGCAACTGAAAATATTACGGTCGATTTGAAAACGACTTCAGCGTATCACCGCGTCCAGTACAAGAATTCCCCTTTTGCAAAAAAGGTCAAATTTACAAAAAAACAGATCGCGATCGGCGCGCGACAAGCCGCCATGTCCGTTGCCGGCCTTCCTGCACAAGCAGTTGCGCAATACCATCTGAAAAAGACTCGCGCGCCGCTTAACCAGACGGCAGCACTTGGTCACCGTGTACGCCAATCGCTAATCGACATCTCGCAAGGCGTTCACGAGTCGGGCAGCCGGTCGGAAAGCCCGAGAATCACAGAAGAGACAGCCCCGACGGCGCAGCAGGTGGACAGTGATTCGGAGGTGGATTTTTACAGTTACAGCTCGGGAAGCCCGAGAACAACAGAGGAGGCAGTTCCGACGACCCAGCTGAGGGACAGTGAGTCGGAGTCGGATTATTACAGTGATTTGAATGAATTGTCTGAGGGTGAATTATCAGTCCGCATGGCAGAGATGGCAGATGACAGCTCAAGCGAAACGCCGGTTCGACGCCTGACCGCAAATGCATACGGAAAACTAAATGCCCTCCAGGGCTGGCTGATGCAAAACCTTCCAAGTGCAGCCCAAAGACCTCGCTGAATTCGATAGCGCGGCAAACCGTTGTCCCCATAGGTGTGGGCATCGGCAGCCTGATGGGCTTCCGGCGCGACTTGCCCTCAGAGCGCAACCGGCACGTCGAAGACAAAGCAGGTTGTGGTCGCATGGGCGTACAGCTTGCCCCGTTCATCTTCGATGCGGGCTTCGGCCGTGGCGATCTGTCGACCACCGTGGATCACCATGCCGACCGCGCGCAACGGGCCGGTCTTGTGGGAGGCAGGCCGCACGATGCTCATGCCGAGTTCGGCCGTAGTGTAAGAGCGTCCGGCTGGCAGCGTACTCTAAGCCGGCATGAAACGGCGCAATTTACTCAACCTTTCGATATAGGTGAATAGAGATAAAGAGCAGATCAATGGCGCGATGGGGCTTGCAGGTAAACGCCGGTAGTCAGTCCCGGCTCAACTGCGTGGAAATTGCCTCGGGCAAGATTTCGACCTCGCCTCGCTCCACGGATCGGCCGCTGTTGCCAGGCTTGATCTTGAACCAGATGGAATACATGGCCGGCAGGAATACCAGGGTCAAAATCGTCCCGGCTAAGGTGCCGCCAATTAGCGTGTAAGCGAGCGTCCCCCAGAACACCGAATGGGTCAGCGGGATGAAGGCCAGGATTGCAGCCAGTGCGGTCAGGATTACCGGACGCGCGCGCTGCACGGTCGCTTCGACAACGGCACGGAATGGATCCAGCCCGGCCTGCTCGTTTTCGCGAATCTGCCCGATCAATATCAGTGTGTTGCGCATGAGGATGCCCGACAACGCAACCAGGCCGATCAGCGCATTGAAGCCGAAGGGCTGCTGGAAAAGAAGCAGCGTCGGCACCGCGCCGATCAGTCCCAGCGGACTGGTCAGGAGGACCATCATCATGCCCGCGATCGAGCGCACCTGCAGGATGATGATGAGCAGGGTGATGGCCAGCATGATCGGGAACAGCGGCAACATCGCTATCTGCGCCTTGCCCGATTCCTCTATGGAGCCGGCCTCTGCGATGCGGTAGCCACTCGGCAGCTTTTCCATGATGGGCTGGAGTTGCCGGGTAATGGCCGTCGACACGTCCGGCGGCTGCAAGCCTTCGGCGATGTCGCCACGGACGGTGATCGTAGGCATACGGTCGCGTCGGCGCATGACCGGTTCTTCCATGCGCACCTCCACCTTGCCCACCTGCGACAGCGGGATGCGCTGCCCGTTGGCGCCAGCCAGCGTGAAATCGCCAATTTTGGCCAGGTCGAGCCGGTTGTTGCCCGCCGAACGTGCGACGACCTGCACCGTGCGAATGTCCTCACGCACGGCGGTGACTGGAATGCCACTGAGCAGGAATTGCAGTTGTTGCGCCACGGAACTGGAAGTCAGCCCGACGGCTTGCAAGCGGTCCTGCTGCAAGGTGAAATGCAGCGTCGGCACGCGCACGCCCCAGTCCGTATTGACTGTGCGCATCAGCGGGCTTGCGTCCATGACTTCCTGCGCTTCGGCCGCCACTTTGCGCAGCACTTCTGGATCAGGGCCGGTGACCCGGTAGGCCACTGGGTATGGCGAATAGGGGCCGACTTCCAGTTGAGTAACGCGCAAGCGTGCCTCGGAAGCCAGGCCATCCGCGATGGCCTGCCGCAGCCGGTGCTTCAAGGCCTCGCGCTCATCCTGGTTGTCGGTGCGTACCACGATCTTGGCAAACGACGGATCCGGCATTTCCGGGCTCATAGCCAAATAGAAGCGTGGAGCGCCCTGGCCGACGTAGGCGGTGACGATCCTGGCTTCCTCTTGCTTGGATAGCCAGGCCTCCACCTTCTGTGCAGCGGCGCTAGTCTGGGTAATCGACGTGCCATAGGGCATCTGCACCTCGACCAGCACTTCCGGGCGATCGGAGATCGGGAAGAACTGTTTCTTGACCACCGCCATGCAGAGCACGGCCACGACAAAGAGCCCCACCACCGCGCCGGCGACCAGCCATTTGCGCGCAATGACGCTTTTCAGGACTTGGCGGAAGCGGTTGTAGTGCGGCGTATCGTAGAGCGTGTTGTGTCCGCCTTCGACCTTTTTGAGATCGGGCAGCAGCTTGACGCCCAGGTAAGGGGTAAACACCACGGCGACCACCCAGGATGCGATGAGCGCGATGCCGACGATCCAGAACATGTTGCTGGTGTATTCACCGGCGGTCGAACGGGCGAAGCCATTGGGCATGAAGCCGACGGCCGTGACCAGCGTGCCCGAGAGCATGGGCGCCGCGGTATGGCTCCAGGCATAGGCGGAGGCGGCAATGCGGCTGTAGCCCTCTTCCATCTTCACCACCATCATTTCGATGGCGATGATGGCGTCGTCCACCAGCAAGCCCAGCCCAAGGATCAGGGAACCCAGGGTGATGCGGTCGAAGTTCTTGCCGGTGGCGGCCATCACCACGAAGACGGTCGCCAGCGTCAGCGGCACGGCTGCGGCGACGACGATGCCCACGCGCCAGCCCATGCTTACGAAGCACACCACCATCACCACCAAGAGCGCAGCGAAGAACTTGATCATGAACTCGTCGACTGCCGAGCTGATGTTGACGGCCTGATCCGTGACCTTGGTCAGGCTCATGCCCAGCGGCAGATCGGCGTTGATCGCACCCACCTCCTTATCCAGCGCCTTGCCCAAGTCGAGCCCGTTCCAACCGTCGCGCATGATGATGCCCAGCAGCAGGGCCGGTTCGCCGCCGTTGCGGATCATGAACGTCGCTGGGTCTTCATAGCCGCGCTTGACGGTGGCGATGTCCGACAGTTTCAAGGTGCGGCCTTGCGCCACGACCGGCGTATCGCGGATCTTCTGCAATTCATCGAAAGCACCGTCCAGGCGAATGAACACCTGCGGTCCCTTGGTTTCCACCGAACCAGCCGGCGTTAGCGCGTTCTGACTATTGAGCGCGGCGAACACTTCCTGTGGGCTGACGCCTAGCGTTGCCAGGCGCTCATGCGAGAACTCGACATAAATGCGCTCGGACTGCTCGCCAACGATGTTGACCTTCTTTACGCCTGGCACGTGCAGCAGCCGCTGACGCAGCGTCTCCGCGTCGCGCACCAGCAAGCGCTGCGGTTCGCCCTTGGCCTTGAGGGCGAACAGGGCAAAGGCGACGTCCGCATATTCGTCATTGACCATCGGCCCGATCACGCCAGGCGGAAGATTGTTTGCCTCATCGCTGACTTTCTTGCGGGCTTGGTAAAACTCCCCCTCCACTTCCGAAGGTGGCGTGCTGTCGAGCAAGGTCAAGGTGGTGAAGGCCAAGCCAGGTCTTGTGTAGGTCTCGGTACGGTCGTACCAGCGCAGTTCCTGCAACCGCTTTTCGATCTTCTCAGCGACCTGGTCCTGCATTTCCTGGGCCGTGGCGCCGGGCCAAGCGGTGATGATGGTCATCACTTTGACCGTGAAGGCGGGATCTTCTGCCCGCCCCAGTTTGAAGAAGGAAATGAGCCCGGCCAACGAGATCAGGCAGATCAAAAACAAGGTGACGGAGCGCTCGCGCACGGCGAGCGCCGACAGGTTGAAACGACTTTTGCTCATGGGTGCACTCCCACGGTTGCGGCGGTAGCTTGGCCGGCCACCCGAACCCGCTCGCCTTCGCGCAGCAGGTGCGTACCGAGTGCGACTATCCGATCACCTTGCTTGAGCTGTCCGGCGACGCGCGCGCTATCGTCGTCCAGGCGCTGAACCGTGACCGGCCGCCAGGAAACCTTTGCTGGCTCGCCTTCGATGACCCAGACTCCCGGCCCCTTGCCCGCGTCGAACAGGGAGCTAATCGGCACCCGCAAGTCGCCTTGCGCAGCGGGTTGTGCCTCCGGGATCTGAATGGTGACCGTGGTGCCCAATGGGGCGTTGGACAGCTCTCCATCCAGCACATACCGCGCCTCGAAAGTGCGGGTTAGTCGGTCTGCGGCATCCGAGAGCTGCCTGAGTCTGGTTGGAACGGTAACGCCTTCTTTGCCAAAGAGCGCGGCCTGGCCGACTGAACCGACCGCAGGGCGCAGGGTTTCCGGTAGTTGGATGATGGCTTCACGGCGGCCGGCATGAGCCACGCGCACCACGACCTGTCCCGCGTTGACGACTTGGCCGGGTTCAACCAGCGTTTCCATGATGACGCCATCGGCATCCGCCACCAGCTCTGTATAGCGGCTCGCGTTACGAGCAACTTCGGCTTGGGCTACGGCCGCATTGAGTTGGGCTTTGGCGGCATCTGCCGCAGCCTTGACCTGATCGTAGGCTGAAGCCGATATCGCGCCGGTTCCGCGCAGGTCGTGGTAGCGGGCTTCATCCTCCGCCGTTTGCTGTGCCCGCGCCCGGGCGGCGGCGACCGCTTCCTGCTGAGCATGAGCTGCGAGCTTCAGATCGGCGGGGTCGATGCGCATGAGCGGTTGCCCACGCTTAACGGTTTGCCCCGTATCCACAAGCCGTTCCAACACCTTGCCGGAGACCCGAAAGCCCAGATCGCTTTGTACCCGAGCGGCTACGGTCCCAGTGAATGCACGTGACGCAACGACCGCGCCCTGGATGGTGGCTGCACGTACCAGCGGCGCTTCGGTACGTGGATCGGATTGCTTCTTTTCGCCGCAGGCGACCAGCGCCAACGGCAATGCAGAGATGACGGCAGATAAAAGGAGGCGGTGGTGGCGCATAGAAATCCTGTAAAGGAAGAAAACAGGATTTCATTGTGATGCTAGTGACCAAATAAGTCAACAGTCACTTGCAAGTCTTCGATATACCCCGGATTCATGGCGACAGGCTGCGAAGTACCAGGCTGGACAGCCGGGCTGGCGCTTCGTCGGCGCAATCGAGGCTGTACTGCAAGAGCAGCGGAGTGATGTAAGGACGCAAGACCAGGTAGATTGCCGCCGCCGTCTCGTCGAGCGGTGTCTTGCGCTCGAAGTCCTCCGTCTCGCGTCCCTGGCGCAGGATCTCCTGCAGTATTGCCTGGATGCGCCCCTCGTAGGCGCGCGCCACCTCCCATTGCTCGGCACAAGCCGAGGCTGCAATGTCATGCAGTTTGCGATTTTCAAAGCACAGGCGAAGGCTTGACTCGACGGCCGTCTTGAACATTCGACGCAGCTTCTCGGGCGGGCGGTCGACCGCGTCAATGGCTGTCCTGATATCCGTTTCGATCTCATGCACGCACTTTGCGCAAATCATTTCGCCAATGGCTTGCTTGGACTCAAAGAACTTGTAGATATAGGCCTTGGAAAAGCCGATGGCCTTGGCAAGATCGGAAACGGTCGTCTTTTCGTAGCCATACAGGCCAAAGTGTTCGGTCGCTGCGGCAACGATCTGGTCTCGCACCTCGTGGTCGACCGGGCCTCGGGCTGGATTTGGGGAAGCGGTTGCTTTATTCATGCTCGACAGCTTACCCCATGTCTTCAATTTGCACAACGAGTGACTGTTTTGTGATATAGTCACTTCGTACCTCCCATTTCCTTTTGCGAAAGATGCCCATGCTAAAACGCACTCTTTTCATGGCAGTCGTGACCAGTCTTGCAGCAGGTTGCGCTGTCGGGCCGGATTACATTCGGCCCGACACGCCCTTGTCAAATCGCTACCTCGGTCAAACGGCAGTCGAGCAACGTTCTGCCAACGCCACCGCCGACTTCACCGTATGGTGGGAGGGCTTTGGCGACCCACAACTCACCCGCTTCGTAACGCTTGCGCTGGAGCAGAATCTGGACCTTGCACAAGCGTCCGCTCGCGTCGCTCAGGCGCGTGCAGGACTCGGGGCAGCGAATGCCGCGCTGCTGCCTTCCGGCAACATCAGTGTCCAAGGCGCGCGAGCTTACCAGTCGGTTGAAACGCCGTTGGGGCAAGTCTTGAATTCAAGGCCCAATTTCGATCGCTACGGCAACACCTATGAGGCCAACCTCGGCGTAGGATGGGAGCTGGACGTATTCGGTGGCTTGCGTCGCGGACGGGAAGCGGCACTGGCCGAGTATCAGGCTTCGGAGGCGGGTGCGGCGGCGACACGACTGGCGGTGGCGGCGCAGACCGCCGACATCTACATTAGCATCCGCGGACTGCAAACTCGCCTTGACGTTGCCCATAAGCAGGTACAGACGCAACAGGAGCTACTCTCAACTATCAACCTGCTTTATGGCAAGGGTCTGGCAGCCGAACTTCAAGTGCGGCAGGTCGAGGGCGCGCTCGCCCAAGTGCGGGCATCGGTACCGGTCCTCGAAGCGGGGCTGGATACGGCCCTGAATGCGCTGGACGTGATGCTGGGCACACCGCCCGGTACGCACCGGGAGGAGCTGGCGAATGCTGGCGTTGTTCCGGCCGCCCCGCAGCTCGCATCAACCGGATCGCCGGGTGATTTGCTCAGGCGCCGGCCCGATCTGATCGTGGCCGAACGCCGCCTGGCTGCGTCGAATGCTCGTATCGGCATGGCGATCGCCGAGTATTACCCCAAGCTCTCCTTTAGCGGACTGATCGGCAGCGCGACATCGGTGTCTAGCGGCAACCTTTTCACCAGCGGCGCAAGTCAAGCCGCCGGCGTGCTGGGCCTTCGCTGGCGTCTGTTCGACTTCGGCCGCATCAACGCGCAGATTGACCTAGCCAAGGGCCAGGAAGCGGAGGCGCTAGCCGGTTATCGGCTCGCCGTGCTGCGTGCTACCGAAGACGTGGAAAACGCGTTCTCGGCCCTGGTAAAACGCGAGGATCAGGCCGGCATACTCGCTCAGGGTGTGGACTCGCTCAGTCGAGCGAGGGGGGCCTCGTTCGCGGCATACCAGAAAGGGGTCGTCAGCCTTATCGAAGTCCTGCAAGCCGACGAGAACCTGCTACGTGCCTCCGATATGCGAGCGCAAGCGCAAACCGAATCCGCACGCGCGGCGGTAGCGGCCTTCAAGGCGCTCGGCGGCGGTTGGCAACCCCAGGAATCTGAAGCGGTAGCAGTTAGATAACCGCAGTACGTGCCAACGGAGACGATTGGCACTTTCATGCCGCTTTGAAAGAGGGCGAGGGCGTCCATTCCATTAGAACCCTTATCCGACTAACTGGTGGTATGACGTTGAGCCTCTGTGATCTCCTCGGGAGGAATCCGAGCTGGGTGCCAGACAGATCGACATCGTGCTGATTTCATTTGTCACATTATGGGTGCAGATTGGTATTACTCCGTCTGCGAATCCGGCGGGTGTCCATGACTCTCAAGTTCAAAGGAGCGGTCTTTTTCATCCATCTTGTAAAGTTCCATGACCACCGCGAAAACTTGCGCGACCGAGTCATAACTCGATCGCGGAATGACACTAAAGGGCTGGCAAGTTGCGTACAGGGTTCTCGCAAGCCAGACATGCCGAATGACAGGGATGCCGCATTTTTTTGCCATTTCTATCATTGCTTGCGCGACCTCGTCCTTGCCCTTCGATATGACGATCGGGACTGTCGCAGCCTCATCGGCATCGTAAAAAAGACCGATTGCAAAGTGCGTCGGGTTGACGACGAGTGCGCTGGCTTGTGAGGTTGTCGTCACCGGATCGGACATCGCCTGGTCCCGTGCCATTTGCTTGCGCGTGCCCTTGATCAGCGGATCTCCCTCATTTTCTTTCATTTCTTTCTTGATTTCCTCCATGTCCATTCTGAGGGATTTGATGTGCAGAGCCTTTTGTATAATCAGATCGATCAAAGCGATAAACATGAACAAGCCAACGATGATGTGGAATATCGTGCGCAGAATCTGGATAAAGCCTTGATAAACATCTTTCGGTGTGCCGCCGGAAAGCATGAGGATGTTTGTGAGCTCGCTCCGTATCAGGTAATACATGAGAATGGAGACGATTATTGCCTTGGCTAGCGTCATCAGCAATTCGACCAGTTTCTTTTCGGAGAATAGCTGCTTGATGCCGTTGGCAGGGTTTAGCTTGTTGAAGTCCAGTTTGATCGATTTTGTCGATATCAGTGGTCCAAACTGCCCCCAGTTAGCTGCAAAGGCAACCACGGTGCATATCACGAAGAGTGTAAGAAACACGATAAACAACAATATTCTCACGGCACTCATCATTTCTGCGAAAGCAGGCAGAAACGGTTGGCCGACGCGCGCTATCCCCATCAGCATCAGCGAGTGGATCGCTTCACGCCAGTACGATTCGGTCATGAATGCCAGTTCACCGACCGCCAACAACGTCGCAAGGTGGCCGAAATCGCGACTTACCGGTACCTGCCCGTCTTCTCGTGCCTTCCTGATCTTATGCTCTGTTGGCTTCTCTTTCTTTTCTTCTGCCACGACAGGCTCCCGGTTACGGTTTCAGTGCATGATGCAAGGGCGGTTCAGGGCGTGCCTGCAGAGATTCCACCTGCATGAAAAAATTCAGCGACAAAGTCAAGGATGTGCGAAAAGTCGCCTGCCACATAGTGCGAAAAAGTCGGCCAATACAAGAGAAGGACAAGCATTCCTACCAGACTCTTGACCGGCGATGAGGCGGAACTCACTTGCAAGTTGGAGGCGAATATGCCCAGGACGGCAAATCCGAAATCGACCAGCAGCAGCGGGATAATGACCGGCCCTCCATAGACGATGATGTTCCAGAAAAAGTCGGAAAAGCGCCTGATTACGACATCGAGCTGCCCTACCTCAAAGGGGGGCGTCAGGTTGAATGCCGGCCATACGCCATAGCTTTCGATAATGACTCTCACCAGCGCAACATACAGGCCGGCTTGAATCATGACCATGACCGTCGCTTGCAGCAGCATGGCGCCGATAGCGCTTGCATCCGGATCGAGCGATGCATTGTTCGCCTGAACCTGTAGCGGCAAGCGTTGCGTATCGAGAATGGAGCCGACCGCCTGCGCTGTCCATATGGGTAGCGCCAACATGACGCCCATTAAACCGCCGATTGCAGTTTCCTTGATGATGAGGATACTTGCCAGGAAAAAATCAGGTGGGGTTTGCTGGACGGCATAAAAGGTTGGCAGTGCCGCTGGCAGTGCAATCGACATGGCTACGGCATTGCGCGCCAATCCCGTCAGCGTACGCGTACCAAAGCCGGGCAGTATCAGCAAACACGCCAGTACCCTCGGTGTCACCAGCCCCATCGTCAGGAGCACAAGCTTGGCATCGACTATCAGCGATGGGGAAATCATCAGGGTGTCTCCAGTCATTGGCGGTCAGGAATGTGCATGTTTCGTAGTGTCTTTGGCCATACATCCTGCACGAAATTCAAGAGTGACCCATCAACAGAACTAAGCAGGTAGACAAAAGTTTTTTGACATAAATCTGAAAACTGCGATGCCTTTGAAATAGGCAGGAAAACATTCAACGGGTACTGTTCGAGCTCCTTCCCCTTCAAGGGGGCGTAGCAGGGAATTCGGATCGTATGGTGAAGCAGGGAATTCGTGGAGCAGTGCTCCACGCCTGCGCAACGGTGTCGCCTTGCAAGGCGACACTCCTTTGATCCGCCTGCGGAGAGGATTGCGCTTGCAAGCGCAATCCTCTTGGCTGGGATAGGGATGGATTTCATCTTGCCGCTTTTAACCCATCCCCCCTTGCAGGGCGCCCTTGAAAGGGAGGGAATTCCTTTGTTTGTCAAAAGACTTTTGACCACTTGCTTAGCGCCCGACATTGGGAATCAGCGAAAATACGAGCTCGGCCATTTTCATTAATTCGACAGTGAACCAGCGTCCGAGCACTGCCAATGTGATTGCGACACCCATCAGCTTGACGACATAGGGTAAGGTCTGATCCTGAACTTGCGTGATTGCTTGCAGCAGCGATACGGAAACGCCGAGCAACGTGGCCACAATCAGTGGCGGAGCCGACATGACAACCGCTAACCATAAGCCATGTTGAAAGAGAGTGATTGTTTCTGGCATGTGACGCCTCCAATGAACGCTATAAATACGAAAGGGCCAACGCATGGAGAAGTTTTCCCCAACCGTCGACCAATGTGAATAAAAGCAGTTTCAGCGGAATTGTGAGCGTCTGCGGGGAGACTTGCTGCATGCCGAGCGCCATGAGCAGATTGGAAATGAGAAGATCGATGCACACCAAGGGGATGTAGATCAGGAAGCCGATCTCATAGGCAGACTGAAGTTCCGACACCACGAACGCTGGAATCAGTATCAGTGTATCGGTTGCCCGAGCTTCTTTGGCCGCGTCCTTGGGCCATAGCTTTTTGGCTGAAGCGAGAAAAAGCTCACGTTGCTCCGGCCGGCTGAACTTGAGCATGAAAGCATGGAGCGGCTCGAAAACTTCTTGCGCCTGCGCCAGAACCGGCGTGGTACGCGAGACGTTCGTTTTCTGATCCATTTTTGTAACCTGCTTTGCAATGTCCTGGGCGGTGGGGGACATGATGAACATGGTGAGCGCTAGCGAGATACCGTAAATCGCCAGCGTGGGAGGAACCTGCTGGACACCGATCGCATTGCGCAATACCAGCAGTACCAACGAAATTTTCAGGAAGGAGGTCGTGGTAATGATGATGAGCGGCATGAGCGAAATCGCGCCGAGCAGGATGGCGAGCGAGACTACATCGTTTTGGCTGCTCATCATGGTTTGCACCACCCCGTGATCCGGATGCCGAGCTTTCCGCCGATATCGACTATCTCGCCGTGCCCCATTGTCTTGCCCGACACGCGAATCGTTACAGCCTCAGGAGATCCGTCCACGAGAGTCATCACCGTCCCGACACCGACCGCGCGCAGATCTCCCAGTGACATGTTGAGACGACCTAGCTCGAAATCCATTCGCACCGCCACGCTGTTCAATGTCTCATCATCTTTATCAGGATGAGCGCTTGCTTGTGCTGCGACATCGGCTGCGACATCGTTTTCAATGGCCTGATTCTCCATGCTTTCCATTGTGTCTCCAGTTTCCATTTTTGTCTCCAGGGCAGTGACTTCAAGAATACTTGGTGATCCAAAACGCACGCGCAGGCGTTTGCATCCGATATGCACGTAACCTTCACCATTGCACGTGAATGTGGCATTGAGCGGCAAAATCATGTCGCCTATGCCGACAGTTTTCAGCGCGCCGGCCGGTAGTTCATGATGAGCGATGCGTACCGCAATATCGATTGGCAAATCTAGGTATTCGGATTGAGGCAGTCTTTCCTTCTTCGATGCCGTTTCCGCCAGCAGCTTGATCCATGTCGATGCGCTGGCGCGGCCATACGTCACAAAAGCATGGTCGCGGCTCTGTAATACAACGCGCATGGGGAAAACATTCGCCGTGTCAGTCAACGGTGTCTGCGACAAGCGCTCCGTGGACGCGAAAGGCGTGCCTGCAAGCCGTGCGACAACGGCTGCCTGCATCCAGGTCCAACGGTCTTTATCCGCATGCAGCTCAGAGTCAAGATCGATGCCGGTGAGTGTGCGCATCAAGCGCGAGCCTTGCGCCAGATCGATTGATCCGAATGAGCCCGTCAATGCAAGCACACCGGACCAGTCTATCGGGTCGTTGCTTGGCAACTGCAGGCTTAATGACATATTTTTATTCAGGGAAGGCAGCCCGAAGGTGCGTCCGCGTCCTATCCTGCGCGTCAAGTCCGCCTCTACAGGCGACACGGCTGGATAAACCGGTGGAACCCCAACGGCACTGCAGAAAGGGGAGGGCGGCGCTTCGGCAAGCAAGTCGTCGGCATCCGGGGCAACTGAAAGATATTCGGTCTCTGGCATACGCTATCTTCGATAAGAACAACAGTCTATTCGCAGCAATTTTCTCCACCCGCAAATACAAGGCAGAACTACGCTGAATTGCCACGCCACGTAAGAACCACTAGTACGGTCGACTTTTCCGTAAAACCTCTGTCATCGAACCAGTCGTTCATCATTGCTCGATACTTATGTCGCCTCGCCGGGCGGACTTCGCGTTGCCTCCTCGTTTTCGACTTCCATCGCCAAATTTATAAAACGCAGGCTACTAAAGCACCGTAATGTTTATGTTCTTTTGCATACGTCGTTCAAGATGGTTTGCCAGTTCCTTTTTTTGCTCTCGCAGCCAGCCCCCAAGAGCGCTGCTTGACGGGCTAAGCAAAAATTCGGTTTTTGAAGGCTGCGAGTTGACCGCAACGCCCAGGGTTTGGCCGCTCGGGAAAATCAATTCAAATACGCCATCGTCCTCAGCCCCCGCGGCGAGATCGTCGCATAACGCTAAAGGATCGTGTACGTCAGCCTGAGGGCCGGAAGCGACTGGGGCATCCGGCTGCAAAGGCGTATGACCCTTGGCGTGTGAAAGTTGATCATTCGGCATGTCATTCATGGGCTCTCCATCCATATTCATGCGTTCACGCATGCGGGCTTTGCTTACCGTGGATGTAGCATCGGTGTCGAATGATTCACGCGCCCGCATGGCACTCAGAATAGCCGAGGGGCAATCTTTATGTCCAGTTGTGTTTGTGTCGGGGATGCTGTCTTTTCGCTGTTGTTCGCCACGCTCAGCTACTGGCAGAGTGTTCAAGCGAAGTGAATTATCAAGGTCCATATTCACTTGATTGATATTTGCTGCATATCGTCTTCGCCAGGCGCGGGTCTCTCCCGGATTGTTCTCCTGGGTGTCATTGCGCCGTTTGTCCTCGGACTCGAGGCTTGTCTGGTTGATATCGGTCGTGCCGGTTATCATATTTATCATATCGCCCCCCAATTTCACAACTCGGTTATAACCTGAAGAGACCGTATTTCGTCTCGCAAGATGTTGAGTCTTTCATGATTTCGATTCGCTTCGACAGCGACTTTGCGCGCATTGAAAAAAAGCTCACGACTTTCCTTGCAGCGCGAAGCAATGGTGCGGCAATCGAGATGCACCTCCTCCGCTTCTATTTTCATTCGTTCATAGATTGCTTTGGCCTTGCGGAACTGGCCGCTCGTCGTTGCCATTGAAAAAAACTCGGCACGAGCTGCTTTCCAATAGTCTTTTGATGCTTGCACGCCCATGCGCCAGCGCTGTTTTTCATCCCGCAAGTTCCTCCGGTCGGAACGCCATGTTTCGCGCGCAGCATCCCGCTCACGCTCAAGGCGCTGGAGACGTTGTTTGCGAAGAGCGATCAGTTTGTCGAGACTTTTATCCCGTGGTACCGCTTCCGGGATATCAATCACTTCCCGCTGCGAGCGAGATTTGCCGAAACCATGTTGAGAAGAGCGCATGTTCATTTCGACAGTGCCGTGAGTTGGTTAAGCGTTTCCGGAAATGGTGATGAATGGCGCGTATCCTGGCGCAAGAAGGTCATCTGGTCTTTTCTCAGTGCCACTGCGCGGTCAGCCAGCGGATCGGTGCCTGACTTGTATTCTCCCAAACGTATCAAGAGTTCCATCTCCTGGTAACGCGTCAATAATTCACGAAAGTGCGACGCTGCATGGCGGTGTGCAGGTTCGGTGATATTGCCCATCACACGACTGATGCTGGGTAGTATGTCGATGGCTGGATAGTGGCCTTGCTCCGCCAATTTTCGGGTGAGCACGATATGACCATCAAGCAGCGATTTTGCCTCGTCGCCGATCGGGTCGGACGCTTGCTCTCCGTCGACCAATACGGTGTACATCGCAGTGATCGAACCCTCCGGTGTACAGCCGGTTCGTTCGATAAGGCGGGGCAGCATGGTATAGACGGAGGGTGTGAAACCACCGCGCGCGGGCGGCTCGCCCGCGGCCAATCCGATTTCACGTTGCGCCCGTGCGAATCGCGTCAATGAGTCGATGAGTAGCAGCACGTTTTTACCACGCGCGCGAAAAGCCTCGGCAATGGCGGTTGCGGTGAAAGCGGCTCGCGCTCTCTCCATGGAAGTGCGGTCCGACGTGGCGCACACCACGATGGATTTCTTTACGAGGTTCGCATCCAGTTCGTGCTCCAGGAATTCATTGAGCTCTCGACCGCGTTCGCCGATCAGACCGAACACGATCACATCGGCCGGACAGCCCCGGGCGATAGCAGCCATCAATGTTGTTTTTCCGCAACCAGGTCCGGCAAACACACCGATGCGCTGGCCCAAACCCATCGTCAGCAAGCCGTCGATTGCGCGAATGCCTGTCGGCAGAGGTTGCGAGATACGTGGGCGCGTGGTCGCGTTTGGTGCATCGCGTATCACCGGCACAGTAGTGCGCCAGGTTTCCACGCATTCAGCTGCAGCCGGCGCACGGAAGTACGGCTTCCCGAAACCGTCGAGTACGCATCCCAAGAGGTGATCTCCAGCCTCCACCGAATGCGAGCGGCGCAGAGGCTCGATCATGGTGCGATTGGACACGCCTTCCAGCGGGCTGAGGGCCGACAGGATGGCCGCCGTGCCGCTGAATCCGACCACTTCGGCCAACATGGGCTTTCCCGGCAGCGCCGGATTGATAAGATGGCACAATTCCCCGATTTCGGCGAAGGGCATCTGCGCTTCGACCAAGGTGCCTAGCACCTGTGACACTTTGCCCAAGCTGGTCAGGCCCGGTTTGCCCGGCAGATGCTGCAGCCATAGAGGCGCTTGGAGCCGGACCTGTTCCAACGCCTCTTGCGTCGCCGTATTGAAATCGCACATGTTTTTCACCAGTTCACCTCGACTTTTCGCTTACCTATGAACGTGAGACGGGAATCCTGAATTGCAGCGACGCGTATGCCTCGATAAATATCTCCTATGTAAAGCCGGTGTCCTTCGCCCGTCACTACGCTGGCGTTCGCCCCCGAGATGACTTGTTGTATTGTGAAGGGTAGCATCTCTTCGCCGCCTCCGACAGTGGCGCGCACTGGAAATGTAATTTCATATTTGGCAATGAATGCCCTCAGTATCCGCTCGAATCTCGCGGTCTCCTCGGCATCCAGCGTCGCCCGCATCGACCAGTTCCGATCCCCCAGGTTGAGGTCGAAGCGCTTGAGCAATTCTGCATCAGCAAGGCGTTTTCGCAAGAGGGGGCGCAATTCGTCTTGCGAAAGAAGCGCCCCCTGTTTTTCGAGCCTTGCAGCCAAAACATTAGAGGCTAAATTCTGCGCCGTATTCATTTCGGATGGCGATTCGATTCTGGTATGTGCGTCAGCAATGCCTGGCGCCGCTTGCTTTGACATGCTTGTGGCAAGCGCATAGACGCCAACTGCGGAGAGGGCAACGATGACGAACACCGGTACACGCATGCGGCGCCACTTGGAGATCGGCGGCTCGACGGGTGGACTGTCACCGTCTTCCGCATCGGACACGGCGCTCTGCTCAGGAGTGCTGTGGCTCTTATCATCGGTGTCTTCCTCGGTCGTGTCATCCGCACTTTCAAGAGGTGGCTCGACTATCTCGTCATCCAAGTCCACGTCAATCGGTTCCGGCGGCGGGTTTTCCCATGGCGCACCTTCAGAGACAATTGCCATCCAGATGTTACCGATGCGCGCGAAGTCGCCCGCATTGAGGTCGACTATCGTCTGTGGTCGGTTGCTGTCAGCCGTATATACGTGACCCTCTCCGGCCGATAGCAGCCACCCGTCCTTGGTACGAGTCAACGTGGCGTGCTGCTGTTCGATTCCCGCATCCACGAGAACCACGTCTGCATCTTCGCTAGCGCCAAATACCTGCGGTTTCTCATCAAGGGGAAGTGTTGCGCCTCGATGCAGCCCATTCAATATTCTCAATTCATGCATGTGAACTCCCAAAACACACCCATATAGGGATAGGTTTCAAATTTGGTGATCGAGCTCCACTTGGCGCGAGTGTTTTTCCCTGGTGCTAATGAATTCGCGCTTGAAATGGAATGTATAAAACGACAGCAGAATTTTCGAAGAAAGTACCTTGGATGGCGCGGCATGCATCGCCTTTTCTCCACCGCCTTCAGTACATGTATTCCTCAAAATTTCCCTCCACTTTTTCATGACTGGTACATAGATTGGTGAGCCGCTTTCATTGTTCAGTTCCGCGATTCGCAGATGATTGCCCGGCAAATTCCTCAACAAGTCTGACTGCCTCACCATTGGTCATTCATTCGAATGCCATTCTCCCGATCTCGATTCGCAGGTGATTGCCCGGCAAATTTCTCAACTTGTTTGAATGTCTCACCATTGCTCACTAATTCGATGAGCATTTTTTTTTAACTGCTAACTTCTAATCAACGGCAAATGCAATGCGCAACAACCGCGATCCACCCGATTCCTGAATATAAATCATCTACTCGCCAAGGAGACAGTCATGATGGATACAGTTACCGAATCAAACGAGGTCATTACTTCAGAAGAGATCAGCGCGCCTGCAGTTAGCGCCCCTCCGTCGCTTGATATCGAAAAGCTGTTTTCCCAGCATCGGGTTCATCTGCTCCGCTTTGTGCAGCGCTATGTCAGGAAGCTCGAGGATGCAGAGGACGTCGTTCAAAACACCTTTTTCGAAGCAATGCGTTGCGCGGATCGTTTCTCCGGTCTGTCCAAGCCGTCGACCTGGCTGTTCGGCATCGCTCTTAACCTGGCGCGCAATCAGGTGCGGCGCAATTGTGCCGACATGTATGAAGTGGTTGATGAGGAATTCCTGGAAGGGATTATCGATGAGCAGTCGGATCCGGCCAAGCTGATAGAACTGCGTCAGTTGACAAAAATGATCGGCCTATGTCTTGGTGAATTTCCGGAAAAAATCCGGACCACCTTTGAAGCCGTGCTGGATGGCGAAGCCACCTACGAACAGGTAGCCGAAGCTATGCAGATCCCGGTCGGCACGGTACGGTCCCGTGTTTCCCGGGTGCGGGCGGCAATGCGATCCGAATTTGAAATGGCTTGAGCGGGGCGGCGGTTCTGCCCCTGTGAGCGAGCGCTCTGAAAAACGCAGGAAAACCATATCCTTGGCCGCCCGTTCAGCGATATTGTTGTCTCTCGCTGGACAGCCATCGGCCAGATACACACTCACCTTACACAGAAGTCAGTAACTTAGGCGACGGAGAGCCTACGTGTTCCCTCCCTTTCAAGGGGAGGGCTAGGGGCGAAGCAGGGAATTCGGACAGCATGGTGCAGCAGGGATTTCGGATCGCATGCGATCCGCCTGCGTAGCGGCACAGGCTTGCAAGCCTGTGTGCGCCCTGCAAGGGGGGA
>CBINHE010000057.1:0-26332 GCA_966250375.1 uncultured Oxalobacteraceae bacterium | reverse complement strand
GCTCCTACAAAAAATGCCGCGTAGAACTCACAATTAATTTTGCTCGGTTACTTAGGCTAAAAGTAGCGCAGGCCTGTGTCTGTGCCGCCAAAATCCGTGAATTCAATGCCGACAACCAAGCGCCTCGATTGCCATGCCTCATCGAAAACATTACCCTGTCGCGCATAGGAGACTCATCATGGCAACATCGCATCGACAATTCTTCAATTGTCCCGGATTGTTCACCAGCGCCGCGCTTGCCGCCGTGTTAAGTATCGGCCTGTACGGCTGCATCCCTACCGAAAACGGCCCCACCAATGCGACGCAGGAAACGGCAAACGTGATCCTGCCCGGCAAAGGCGTCACCATTTACGCCGCCGGTGATATCGCCGATTGCCGTAAATCCAGGCCAGCAGACAGCGGCGCCGCAAAAACGGCCAGCCTGATTGCCACCGCATTGACCAAGAACAAAGGCGCCGCAGTATTGGCATTGGGCGACACCGCTTACCCGGCCGGTCGGTTGGAAGAGTTCGCTCAATGTTACGAGCCGACATGGGGCCAGTTCAAGCATCGCACCTTCCCGTCGCCGGGCAATCACGAATACTACACACCCGCCGCCGTCGGCTATTACCATTATTTCGACAATATTGCCGACCCCTTGCGACGCGGCTATTACAGCATCAAGCTCGGTAAATGGCATGTCGTTTCACTCAACAGCAATTTGAAGCCGATAGATCATCAGCAACAAATGGCGTGGCTTAAAACTGACCTCGCGCAACACCCGTCGCGCTGCACGCTCGCATACTGGCATCACCCGTTGTACAGTTCCGGCGATCACGGCAATAATGAACAAATGAGAGATGTGTGGCAGATGTTGCAAACCGCCAATGTCGATGTCGTATTGGTGGGCCATGATCACAACTACGAACGCTTCGCACCGCAAGATGCCAACGCACGCCGCGACGATCTCCACGGCATCCGCGAATTTGTAGTCGGTACCGGCGGCGCCAAACTGGACCTCATCCGTTCCCGCAAGCCCAACAGCGAAATCAGCGACAATTCGACGCATGGCGTATTGCGGATGGTGCTCAAGGACACCGGTTATGAATGGCAATTTCTGCCTGTAGCGGGCGGCAGTTTTATCGATCGCGGTGCGGCACTTTGCATTTGAACGTGAGTCAGATGTTTGGAAAGTCTTGCTTGAATGGATGCCAATAAACAACCGCTGCGCCTTTTTTATGCGCTATGGCCGGATGATGCCACACGCACCGCACTGATGGATATGCAGGCCCGGATACAGGGGCGAAAAACACGATATCAGAATTTTCATCTGACTCTGGCATTTTTGGGACAACAACCGGCGGACCTGTTGCCTGCACTTAAAAAAATTCTGACGGATCTCTCGCATACGCCGATTTCTCTCGTTCTGGATCGTCTCGGTTATTTCATGAAAAATCGTATTGCCTGGGCGGGCATGCATGACGTACCGGAAGTTCTGATTGCACTGCAACGCGATTTGGCGCATAAACTTGCGCAAAACAATATTGCTTACGATGACCGTTCGGGATTCTGGCCGCACGTCACGTTGGCGCGCGATGCGGCTCCACCGGAAGACCTGCCGTTTGCGCCAATTGAATGGCGCGCTGACAAAGTCACTCTGATCAAGTCGACAACGGAGTCGGAAGGTGTCGTGTATCGCGTCATTGCTACGCGCCATCTCGGCGATGCATTTTGACCTGTCATGCGCGCAGCAGGCTGGCTTTTTCTTCGCACAGTTAAAGATCATCCTGCATAGTTCGCATTCAAATTAATCACTCCTGAAACACATCCTGAGCGCTTTCCTGTCGCCCTCCCCCCGTGCCGTGCTCGTCATTCAATTTTGTCACGCCATCATGATTGAGTCATCTCAATACGTCTCGTGATCTCCACAACTATTTGAACATCCCCTCTCTCTCATGAAGAACAATAAGCAATATGTGGCATTCTTTGTGGGGATATATTGTGTCTGCAAATTGCATGCAACTCGACTATATGAGATTGGTATAACGCAGTGCTGACACCAGCGAGGATTTATTGCGCCATTCATTGCAGACTTATATCGAGTAAGTCTCATGCCTTATTTCAAGCCGAAGTCTGATCGGTCTTCACAGGCGTCGGGGGAAGGGGCTCCGCACGAAGTCATTGCAATGCGTGAAGCCATTGCGCTCATTGTCGGGGTCGTGATCGGCGCTGGCATCTTCAAGGCGCCATCGATGGTGGCAGGCATGACCGGCGATGCGGCATGGATGTTCGGTGCGTGGATACTGGGCGGTCTCATGTCCATTGTCGGCGCACTCTGTTATGCAGAATTGGCGACCGCGTATTCCCATGTCGGCGGCGACTATCATTTTTTGCACCGCGCTTACGGCCGCTCGGTGTCTTTTCTATTTGCGTGGGCGCGCTTTTCCGTCATTGCGACCGGATCAATCACGCTGCTCGCTTTCGTCTTCGGCGACTACATGAATCAGGTGCTGCCACTCGGTACGTCAGCAGCCTGGGGCTCTGCCTGCTATGCCGCTGCGGTCATTGTTGTGCTGTCATGGGCCAATATACGCAGCATCAAGACCGGTACATCGATGCAGACGTGGCTGACCGCAGTCGAGATCGGGGGTTTGTTATTCATCGTTATTGCCGCGCTGTTCCTGATAGATAACGGCACTGCAAGTGCGGTAGCTGCATTACCGCAAACAGCGCCATCCGCGTCCCTTCCTGCATCATTCGGACTTGCAATGGTATTCGTGTTGCTGACCTACGGCGGCTGGAATGAAGCTGCCTATATCAGTGCCGAGTTGAAGGATGGTCAGCGCAACATGGTGAAGGCGCTAGTGTCGTCGATACTGGTCATTACCGCACTTTATCTGCTCGTCAACTGGGCATACTGGAAGGGCCTTGGACTGGCCGGCATGGCCAAGTCCGATGCGATCGCTGCCGATTTGCTGCGGAGCGCTTTCGGACCGCTCGGCGAAAAGATGATCTCGCTGATCGTTGCCATTGCCGCACTCACGTCCATCAACGCGACCATCATTGTCGGCGCACGCTCCAGTTATGCGGCCGGGCGCGACTGGCCGATACTAGCCAGACTTGGCGTGTGGGACCCGATTCGCGGCACGCCGGCCAATGCCTTGCGCATTCAGTGCATCGCCGCATTGCTGCTGGTGCTGATCGGTACATGGACCGGCAGCGGATTCAAGTCAATGGTTGAATTCACCGCGCCGGTATTCTGGCTCTTCTTTCTGCTATCCGGTTTATCCCTGTTTGTGCTGCGCGTGCGTGAACCTGCCACCGCGCGGCCCTTCAAGGTACCGTTGTTTCCTCTGCTGCCACTGCTGTTCTGCGCCATGTGTGCCTACATGTTGTGGGCCAGCCTGTCGTACGTCTACAGCAAATCCCTGGGCGGCTGGAACGCTGCATGGATCGGCGTAGCGGTACTGGCCATCGGCTTCGTGCTGCTGATGGCGGTACGGACACCGGCTGTCAAGCACAAGTAGCCCGTTATTCCATCCCAACTCAACAAGGAGAAGTGCATGAAGCCGCATTCCACCAACCGACTGGGCCACGACCTGTCCGCGATCGCATTCATGATAATTGTCGCCACACTATTCACTCTCTTGACCGGCTCGCCGGTGCAGGCGCAGGCCGTGCTGACCAAGCCGTTGGACGTCCCATACGTTCCGACTCCGCAGCCGGTGGTCAACAAGATGCTCGATGTCGCCAATGTCGGTAAAGATGATCTACTGTATGACCTCGGCTGCGGTGATGGCCGCATCGTTATCACTGCCGCAAAAGAGCGCGGCGCGCGCGGTGTCGGCATTGATCTCAATCCGGAGCGGATCGCCGAAGCAAATGCCAACGCGAAGCGCGCCGACGCCAGCGGCAAAGTCAAATTCATGGTCGGCGATCTGTTCGATACCGACTTGTCCAATGCCAGTGTGGTAACGCTTTATCTGCTGCCCAGCATCAATCGCAAATTGCGCCCGCAACTGTGGAAGCAACTCAAAGTGGGCTCGCGCGTGGTGTCGCATGCTTTTGACATGGGGCCCGAATGGCCGCCGGAAAAAATAGAAAAAGTTGATGGTCAAACTGTGTATTTCTGGACTATTACCGAAGCGAACAAAAAGGCCGCCATGTGATGGCATGGCATGGGATCACTGAAAGCATGCACCTTGCATCCAGTGCATGTTTCGATGACCGCTGAGATAAAAAACGCCACGGACAATTGCCGGTACGTCGAGCGAGACAACGCTGCTATTTGCTACTGCCGACGCCCAGGTTCCGTACCGGTATCGACTCCTACGCCATGTTTGTGAACCATTTCGGCGCCCAGCCATCCCGAAATCGACAGAATGCCAACCGCGACGACAGACAGCAGCAATGGCGTTCCATGGCTATCAGCTCCATTCACACGCAGCCATATATTGACGGCATAAAGGGTCACGGCTACCAGGTTCAGCGACATATGTAAAAGTGCAATTTTCTTGACTCGTGGTTCAGTCAGCGACAGAAAATCGATGGTTCCCGGTATTGCTGCTGCAAGCGCACCGATGAACCCGCCGATCATCGTATAGAGCGCTACTGTCATCCACGTTTCTACATTGGCGCTACGCAATGCAATCAAGTCACATATCAATGAAAAAACCAGCAGCCCTATGGGAAATGTAATGAGCATTGGATGAATAGGATGGCCGGCAATGCTTGCAGGAGTGCGCATGGTTTTGCTTTCTGGTTACGATTAAAGGTCTGGAATTTTTAACGCTTTATTAACGTTTTCTTAACGTTAGAAGTTAGAGCATTAATCTATCCAAGCATCCAACTCTGTCGCCATGAAAGTACTGACATTTAATATCCATCAAAGATCTTGATGAACTGGTCAAGGGCAAACGCCACAACGGGTGAGATCTAGTAGTCAGTCAAGTTGAATTGTTGGGTATATGCCGAGTCGATCGAAGGTGAGTGCAAGGGTGGAGCAGGGGTTTCGCATCGCGCGCGATGCGCCTGCGGAACGGCCTGCGCTTACAAGCGCAGGCGCGCCCTGCAAGGGACGAGCACAGCCGGGGTGGTTCTCCCGGCGCGCATCGGCAACGCCACAATCGCCTTCGAGCGGTCGGCAGATACCCTGCAATTCAGTTTGACTGGCTACTAGCATATTCGACCGTCTGTGACGATGCGCTCAAGCATCATTCAACGCGTTTGAGGGAGATCAAGTCAACTGATTTACCGGCCGCCTCTCCGGTTCACAAGCCATGCGTGCCGTATAAACTGACTCAAGCTTGATCCATTCACATGGAGGAAACCTTGGCTTATTCAGATTCGTCGAACAACTCGCTCCGATCCGACTATTGGCCAAGCCTGGCACTTGATGCATGGAAGGAGACCTACGCAACGCTGCACCTGTGGACGCAGATCGTCGGCAAGATCCGGCTGGCCCAAGCACCATGGACCAATCATTCCTGGCATGTCACGCTTTACCTCACAGCGCGCGGCCTGACGACCTCCCCGATTCCATATGGCATGCGTACGTTTCAAATCGATTTCGACTTCATCGACCATCGGCTCTTGATCAATACGAGCGACGGGATGGCCAAAACGATGGTGCTTGAACCTCGCTCGGTTGCCGATTTTTACCAGGAACTGTTTTCGACCTTGCGCCAGTTCGGCCTCGCTGTCACCATCAACACCACACCGAATGAAATCGTCGACGCGATTCCTTTCGATAGCGACCATGTCCATGCGTCCTATGATGCAGAATACGCCAACCGATTCTGGCGCGCGCTGGTGCAGGCCGACCGCGTATTCAAGCAATTCCGTGCCGGGTTCCTCGGCAAATCCAGTCCGGTGCACTTCTTCTGGGGGAGCTTCGATCTTGCCGTAACCCGTTTTTCCGGATCCCCGGCGCCCGAACATCCTGGCGGTGTACCGAATTGTCCGGATTGGGTCACGCGCGACGCATACTCGCATGAGCTAAGCAGTTGCGGATTCTGGCCGGGAGGCGGAGCGCTACCCTACCCGCTGTTTTACGCATACGCTTATCCAGAACCGGGAGGATTCAATACCGCGCCCGTGCGTCCGGACAACGCCTTCTACGATTCCTCTCTCCGTGAATTTATCCTGCCGTATGACGCGGTCCGGCAAGCATCCTCCCCCGATGCGATGCTGCTTGAATTCCTGCAGAGTAGCTATGAAGCGGCCGCCAACCTGGGGAAGTGGGATCGCCTTGCGCTTGAGCGGACGGCGGCGCAGCCATAGAGCATCAGGATAAACTGCGCGGATTTCCGGGCAGGATCTGTTATGGCTGACAAAGCATATTTACATGCGCGTCCCGGACTGGTAACGACTTCTGCTCCGGTCGGTCTTCAGCCTTTAGCGTTGGGCAGCACGCGGGACAGTTACTATTATGTCCCGCCGCAATACAATCCGGCACGGCCCTCGCCGCTCGTGTTGCTATTACACGGCGCAGGAGGACATGCTCGCCATGGTCTTGACCTCCTGCGGCATCTTGCCGATGAAAATGACTTGATCCTGATGGCTCCCGCGTCGAACGCGCATACCTGGGATGTGATTGTTGAAAGAGGCTATGGCATCGACACAGCACTGATCGATCAATCCTTGCAATACGTTTTCAATCATTACGCAGTGGATGCCTCGCATGTGGCCATTGGCGGCTTTTCCGACGGTGCATCCTATGCATTGTCCCTCGGCTTACCCAATGGAGATCTTTTTACCCATGTGATCGCTTTTTCTCCCGGCTTTGTCATTCCGACGGCACCGCGCGGCCTGCCAAAAATCTTTGTCTCGCACGGTATAAAAGATCCCGTATTGCCCATTGCATCCTGTAGCCGGAATATCGTACCCACGCTTGAACAGGCTGGGTATGAAGTGACTTATCACGAATTTGACGGCGCACATGTCATACCACCGGAGATTGCGCAAATGGCCGTTAACTGGTTCAGGCTGACGTAATCGACCTGCTCTCGTTTTCCATACCTTGGACTTCAGCCGCCAACTTGCGCAGCACCTGCGCCGCCGCCACCAATCCAAAACTGGCCGTCACCACCATTGCCGATCCGAACCCTGCGCAATTCAACCCGGTGATTCCCGGCGTATTGTCGTCCGCATCCAGCGCACAGGTTTCCTCCGCGTCCGGAAAGCGCAACGGTTCCGTCGAAAACACCGCATCGATGCCAAACTTGTTCTTGGTCCCGCGCGGAAAGCCATACTGCGCGCGCAGGCGTTTGCGCACTTTCGCAAGCAAGGGTTCCTGCTCGGTCCGGCACAGATCGCGGATCTCGATTTTGGTCGGATCGATCTGCCCGCCAGCGCCGCCGATCGTGATCAATTTGATAGCGTGCTGACGGCAATAGGCGATCAAGGCTGTCTTCGCTCGTACATTGTCAATCGCATCGATCACGTAATCATAAGCACGCGAACCGACCATTTCATCCAGGTTGTCGGCAGTGATGAAATCTTCAATTTCGGTCACGCGGCAAAACGGATTGATTTGTGCGATGCGCTCTTGCAGCGCGGTCACCTTGGCTTTGCCGAGCGTATCGGTCAGTGCGTGGATTTGGCGGTTGATATTCGACTCCGCCAAGTTGTCCAGATCAATCATGGTGATATTGCCAATCGCACTGCGCGCCAGCGCCTCCACGACCCACGAACCGACGCCGCCGACACCAATCACACACACATGTGCCATGCGGAAACGCGTCAGCGCCGCGTCGCCATACAAGCGCGCGATGCCGCCAAAGCGGCGCTCGAAATCGATGTCGTCCAGTGACGAGAGAATTGGATATGAGGTTATTGTGTGCATCCCGTTATTTTAACGGACGGCAATACACTATTTCCTCTAAAATAGATTTCTCCTCGGCTTCGACCTTCTCCAGACCATATTACCTGTGGTGTTGCAGCTCCTTCCTCTTATTCTGATTTCGTTGACTGCGCACATTGCGTTGGTCGGCGCCCGAGTGACGACCTCGCTCTACGCCTTGTCGTTACACGCATCCGCATTCACTGTTGGTACTTTGTTAGCGCTGTTTGCGCTGGTGCCGATGTTTACCGCAGTGTTGATGGGGCGTTTGATCGATCGTGTCGGTATTGCAAAACCGATGATCGTTGGCGGCCTTGTGATGGCGATCGGCTGCGCGATTCCCAGCACGCTGAGCGGATTGCCGGTGTTGTATCTCGCTGCCATCCTGATCGGCACCGGCTTTTTGGCAATTCATGTTTCGGCCCAGCATGCGGTCGGTACCATGAGCTCGACCGACGCGCGTGCCAACAATTTCAGTTGGCTTGCGCTTGGCTACTCGGTATCGAGTTTCTGCGGTCCGGTGATTGCAGGTTTTGTCATCGATCATGCGCGCCATAGTATTGCTTATGCAGTCAGCGGCGGTTTTGCATTGATCTCTTTGACATTAACGATTTTCGGCGGCATGACCCGCGTGAAGCTGCCTCAACATGGCGGCAAAAAGACATCGGAAAGCGTGATGGATTTGTTGCGCGATAAGGAAATGCGGCGCATCTACCTGATCAGCGTGCTGCTCGGTTCGGCTTGGGATCTGTTCAGCTTCATGATGCCCATCCACGGTACGCATCTGGGATTTTCAGCATCGACCATCGGCTTGATTCTCGGCTGTTTTTCCGCAGCCACTTTTGCGATCCGCTTGGCCATGCATTGGATTTCGCGCCACTACTCCGAATGGCAGGTACTTGTCATTGCGTTGGCTGTGGCGATGATTTGTTATGCGCTTTTGCCATTCATGAAAAGCCCGCTCTCGATCATACTGGTGAGCGCATCGCTCGGCTTGGCATTGGGTTCCAGCCAGCCTAACGTGCTGGCACTGTTACACCACGCTTCGCCGACGGGACGCGCCGGCGAAGCGGTCGGCGTACGCGTGACGATCAGCAATGCATCTCAGGTTGCGCTACCGCTTGCGTTCGGCGCCGCCGGCGCCACATTGGGATTGTTCGCGGTGTTCTGGGGCATGGGCGCCATGATCGGTACCGGCGTACCGCTGGCATGGCGCAAGGCATTTGGAAAATCTTGATGCAAGATCAGGGAATCCAATGCATGCTCGCGGCATTAGGTGATTTCCGTGAATGAATATCCCATGGTCGTGGTGCAGACGGGATGGTGCAGCAGGGGTTTCGTGGGACATGTCCCACGCCTGCGTAACGGTATCGCCTTGCAAGGCGATACACCCGCAAGGCGTGACGAGTGCCGTGTGGCGGGCCACACGAACGAGGAACAACGCAGCAGCGCGCCCGTATGCGCCGCGAAAATGGGATAGTCATTCACGGAAATCACCTTATATAAAAGGGAGAAAAAGTATGTCAATCGCTAACCTTCGCAAGGAATACAGCCGTGCCAGCCTGTCGGAAGCGGATGTGCACGAAAGTCCGATCGCGCAATTTTCAAAATGGTTCGAGGAAGCAATCAATGCCAAGGTACCAGAAGCCAATGCAATGTGCGTGGCCACGGTTGCGGCCAATGGCCGTCCTTCGTCGCGCATTCTTCTGATCAAGGAATTCGATCAGCGCGGCTTCACGTGGTTCACCAATTACGAAAGTCGCAAAGGGCATGAGCTAGAACAAAATCCGTATGCGGCACTTCTGTTTTACTGGATTGAACTGGAACGGCAGGTACGAATAGAGGGCCGTGTCGAGCGTTTGACCGATGCTGAAAATGACGCGTATTTCCAAAGTCGCCCATTGAAAAGCCGCATTGGTGCAATTGCATCGGCACAGAGCCATCCGATTGCCAATCGGGAAGCACTGGAAGCCAAATACGCCGAAGTCGAACAGCAATACGGGGATCATCCGCTGCGTCCGAAACAATGGGGAGGATATCGATTGATTCCGGACCGCGTCGAATTTTGGCAAGGACGTCCGTCGCGCTTTCATGATCGTATTTCGTACACATTACAAAAAGACGGCGTCTGGCAGCGCCAGCGCCTGCAGCCATAAACCCTGCATGTTTCAGCGCAAATAGGGAGCATCAATCCGCATAGACGGAGGTGTATCGTGTTTTGGGAAAAGAAACTTGGCGCCTGGGTTGACCGCACCCGCAGTCAGGCCGCGTTGCCGCTACGCCTGGTGCTATGGAACGGGCAGCAAATGGATTTCGGCAAACTCTCGCCGCAAGTCACGATCAAGGTGCCGCACGCCTCTGCGCTGCCCTATCTGCTGACGCCGTCGCTATCCAATCTCGGCAAAGCGTATGTTGAAGGCAAGATCGAGGTCGAGGGGCGCGTGACCGAGATTATCCGCATCGCCAGCGCGCTGGCTGCGCATACCCTCAAACCCGAAGGAAAATTCGGCCGCATCACGCGCTCTATCCGCCATTCCAGGAAAAAAGACGTGGCCGCGATCCAGTATCACTACGATGTCTCCAACGATTTTTATCGCGCCTGGCTGGATGACAATATGGTGTATTCCTGCGCCTATTTTGAGCATGGCGAAGAGGATCTGGCGACCGCGCAACTGAAAAAAATCGATCATATCCTGACCAAGATCCAGGTCCGTCCGGGCGACCGCTTGCTGGATATTGGCTGCGGCTGGGGTGCACTGGTCATGCGCGCGGCGCAGAAGTTCGGCGCTCGATGTGTCGGCATCACCTTGTCAAAGAACCAGTACGCATGGGCAAAAGAACGCGTGCAACACGCGGGGCTCGCCGATCGTATCGAGATTCGCCTCGAGGATTATCGCGATATCGGCGGACGCTACGACCGCATTACCAGCGTTGGCATGTTCGAGCATGTAGGGCTGAAAAATTTACCAATGTATTTCAGCAAAATCTGCACACTGCTCGAAGATGACGGCATCGCGATGAATCATGGCATCACCACGACCGACATCAATAGCGGAGAGGCGGCGTACGGTGGCGGCGAATTCATTGAGAAATACGTATTTCCGCACGGGGAATTGCCTCATATCAGCTTGGTATTGCGTCTAATGCAGGAAGGTGGATTGGAGGCGCTGGATATAGAGAATCTGCGACGCCATTATGCAAAGACCTGCGGCGTCTGGGCCGACAATTTCGAAGCGTGCGCCGACCGAATCAGAACGATGGTGGATGAGAAGCGTTTTCGCATCTGGCGCGTCTATCTGGCCGGGTCATCGTATGCGTTCGACCAGGATTGGGTGTCGGTCTATCAGGTAGTCTGCCGCAAGGCGGGAGGCGGCGTGTCGGCATTGCCGTGGTCGCGTGGTTATATGTATCAATGAGTGTATCAATGAGTGTATCAATGAGTGTATCAATGAATGATCCTTGCAAAAACCGCCGCCACGATACACTCTTTACTTTCACACGTCGTTGTTGATTTTGTCGGCAAACGTCGCTCTGAATTTCGCGACTTTGGGGGCTATCACAAACGCGCAAAAACCCTGTAATGGGTTTTGCTGGAAGTAATTCTGATGATAGTCCTCGGCTTTGTAATATGTTCCGGCCGGACTCAGTTCGGTAACAATTGGCGCATCCCACACGCCGGCCATTGCAGCAATGACTTGTTTCGCGGTTTCCTGCTGTTGCGGTGAATGGAAATAAATCACGGAACGATATTGCGTGCCCACATCGTTGCCTTGCCGATTCAGCGTGGTCGGATCGTGTATCGTAAAAAAAATCTCCAACACTTCACGATAGTTCACCACATCGGGATCAAATGTCACCCGTACTACTTCCGCGTGACCGGTTGTGCCTTCACACACTTGTTCGTAAGTCGGATTGTCGACGCGGCCGCCGGCATAACCGGACTCGACCGCCTGCACACCCTTGAGTTGTTGATACACCGCTTCCAGACACCAGAAGCAGCCGCCGCCCAGCGTTGCAATTTCAGTTGTCATATATGCACTCCAATTTCGCTACTATATTTTCTCAAGACTTTAGCGCAAACCGTTGCAAGATGCATCCTCATTTAAAGGCATTTCAAAATTGCCAAAATTCCAAGAAAAATGAGAGGTTCGCCGAGGCCGCATCTTTTTCGGCATAATGAATGGAACTTCACGGATTCCAGACTTTCGATGTCCTCCCCCTCGCCTCAAGCCATGTCACCCGAATTCGACTCGCTCCATTTTCGGCGCGCATTATCGCAGTTTGCAACTGGCGTTACGATCATTACGACGCGACTGGAAAACGGCAACTTTTTCGGCCTGACGGCCAGTTCCTTCAATTCCGTTTCACTCGACCCGCCCTTGGTGCTGTGGAGCTTGGCGCAAGGCGCAAGCAGCATGCCGCTCTTCACCGGCAATTCGCACTATGTGATCAATGTATTGTCCGCTGAACAAGTGGGATTGGCGGAACGTTTCGCGCGCCGCATCGACAATCGTTTCGAAGGCGTCGAGTTCGAGTTGTCGCACACCGGGCTTCCTATTCTCAAAGGCAGTTCGGCTTGGTTCGAATGCCACAACCGCAGCCGCTATCCCGAAGGCGATCATGTCATTTTTGTCGGCGAAGTCGAACGTTGCGACGTCTCGCCGCAGTCCGCCCTGGTATTCCACGGAGGGCATTTCGTCGCAACCAAAGAGAAATAATCCTTACCCAATTCAAGGACATGAAATGGCTACTCCCGACTCGACAAAAAAACAAAAAGTGCAATTCCAGTGGGACGATCCACTGCTGCTGGATCAGCAATTGACCGATGACGAACGCATGGGGCGCGACGCCGCCCATGCCTATTGCCAAGACAAGCTGCAGCCGCGCGTGCTGGAAGCGTTCCGCAATGAAAAAACCGATCCGATGATTTTCCGCGAAATGGGCGCGCTTGGCTTGCTGGGCCCGACCATCCCCGAACAATACGGCGGACCAGGCCTGAACTACGTCAGCTACGGCTTGATCGCACGCGAAGTCGAACGCGTCGATTCCGGCTACCGCTCGATGATGAGCGTGCAATCGTCGCTGGTGATGGTGCCCATTTTCGAATTTGGCACAGAAGCGCAGAAACAGAAATATTTGCCGAAGCTGGCCACCGGCGCATGGATCGGCTGCTTCGGATTGACCGAGCCGAATCACGGGTCCGATCCCGGCTCGATGGTCACGCGCGCGAAGAAAGTGCCGGGTGGCTACAGCGTGTCGGGCGCGAAGATGTGGATCTCGAATTCGCCGATTGCCGATGTGTTCGTGGTGTGGGCCAAGGATGATGCGGGCGAGATTCGCGGCTTTGTGCTGGAAAAAGGCATGAAGGGATTATCGGCGCCGGCAATCCACGGCAAGTTCGGTTTACGCGCATCAATCACCGGCGAGATCGTAATGGATGACGTGTTCTGCCCGGAAGAAAATGCCTTCCCCGATGTGCGCGGCTTGAAGGGGCCGTTCACCTGTTTGGATTCGGCGCGCTACGGCATTGCGTGGGGCGCATTGGGCGCGGCGGAATCGTGCTGGCATATCGCACGGCAATATGTGCTGGACCGCAAGCAGTTTGGCCGGCCGCTGGCGGCAAACCAGTTGATCCAGAAAAAGCTGGCCGATATGCAAACCGAGATCACGCTCGGCTTGCAGGGTTGTCTGCGCCTGGGTCGCATGAAAGATGACGGCACGGCAGCAGTGGAAATCACATCAATGATGAAGCGCAATTCATGCGGCAAGTCGCTGGATGTCGCGCGTGCGGCGCGCGACATGCTGGGCGGGAACGGCATTTCGGATGAATTCGGCATCATCCGCCACATGGTTAATCTGGAAGTGGTCAATACCTATGAAGGCACACACGATATTCATGCACTGATTCTGGGTCGTGCGCAGACCGGCATTCAAGCATTTCAGTAGGCTCTCTGACTGGCGGTTTTTTCACCAGGAAACGCTATTGTGCAAACAGCATTTCCTTCATCTGATTTACTGCGCTGGTCTTGCACACCCCCCTATTGTGTCCTATCTCTTTACTTTAAAATGTTGAGGACAGCTACCGCAACGCTCACCTCGTCCCACCAGGTTAAAAAATATCTAATGGCTTTTGCTGCACTTTCACACCTCCATGACTTGATCGGCACGCTTGCCGCCACGCTCACCACCCTTGCGTTCGTTCCACAGGCATGGCTCACCTGGAAAACCCGACGCGCTGATGGCATTTCGCTCGGCATGTACAGCGTGTTTACGACCGGCGTCGGACTATGGCTGGCTTACGGATTTCTTATCGATGCTTGGCCAGTCATCATCGCGAATGCACTGACCTTGGGGCTAGCGCTTTTCATTCTCGCCATGAAACTGCGCTTCGGGTAACAACCCAAGCCCCGCGGTTCACCAATCCCTCTAAAAAAACGTGACATGAAATCGCGTCTTTTTCCGTCTGGCAGAGAGCGCATTGTCAATCGTTGGCCGCGAACGTGTTGTTCGTCGTTGTCCCCCCCTTCGCTGAGGCAGGCTGCGCTCGCTATGGCGCCTCCCTCCTCTCGCTTGCCAGCCTAAAAGTTGCTCATCCGAACGACACTTGCAGCAAGATACTTGGCGAAACCATGCAGCAGTCGTCTGCTGCACCGGGAAATGGAACTCCTCCTGGCCGGCCGCTACTCACAACCTCAGTTCTGGATAAGAAAGTTTCAGAAAGCGCAAAAGCAAGTGCCTCGCTGTTTCATACGATTGTGGCTTGGATTCCAAACAACCGCGATGAAGCAGAAGGCGCTCATGGAGGTAAAGCGCGAGTTACTCGCCTGAAAACAGGAGTGCGAGATTTTCTGAATGCAGCACGGTCAATCGGGAGTCATGAATCGCGACAGAACCCCCAATGAATCGTGGGCGGCACGGCGCAAACGATCATTGATGCCTTGCCATTCGTTTGCAGCCGGCGGCGACTCGATCAGGATCATGTCAGCGCCCGCCGCATCCATGGTACGCAAAGCGGCATACAAGTCATGCGCGTAACCATCCGGCGTTGCCGGCAATTGCAACTGTGCGACGATATCCTGCGTGAACGCCAGCGTGCGATGAATCAGTGCAATATGGCGTCCGGCAGAGCGGAGTTGATCAAGCGTCGTGGGCAATCGATCAGCGTCGATCAGCACAACCGGCGTGCGCGGCGCATAGTGCGCATCGAGCGTACCCGATGCACGCGGTGCAGCATCATCAGGCAACTGCGGCAAGGAGCCGATAATCTCGGCGATGCGTGCAGCACTAACCTGACCGGGACGCAACAGTACCGGGCCGTGCGTTTTCATGCGCGACAAATCGAGGATGGTGGATTCAATGCCAACCTCGCTTTGCCCACCGTCCAGCACGCAATCGACCAGACTATCAGGATCGGCACCGAACTCATCCCGCACATGTTGCGCGATGGTCGGGCTGACATGGCCGAACTTGTTAGCCGAAGGGGCGGCAACGCCGCCTTTGCCTGCTTTAAATGCTCGCAATAATGCCTGCGCAACCGGATGGGATGGGCAGCGCAAGCCAATGGAATCCTGGCCGCCAGACACAGCATCGGGAATATGCGTGGCGCGTTTCAGGATGAGCGTGAGCGGACCGGGCCAGAACGCCTTGATCAACTGGTGGGCTTGCGGCGGAATCGACGTCGCCCAGTAGCCGATATCAGCCTCCGGCGCCAGGTGCACGATCACAGGATGATTCGACGGCCGGCCTTTGGCTGCATAGATTTTTGCGACAGCTGCCGGATTTTCCGCATCGGCGCCGAGGCCGTACACGGTTTCGGTCGGAAACGCGACCAGCCCGCCCTGCTCCAGCATGCGCGCCGCCGCGTGGATGGCGGTCAGATCCAGTGTCACGTCACGCATGTTTTTTACCCGCCGGTTACGGCGCGATGCCGAGGATCGCACAGGCGGCGCGCAGGTTCGCCTGCGCCTGTTCCAGCGTGGGCGCGACGAACGTGACATGGCCCATCTTGCGGCCGCGGCGCGCGTCGTCCTTGCCGTACAAATGCAGGTTAGCGCCGGGCAGCGCCAGCACCTTGTCCCATGCGGGTTCGCGCGACGTTTCGCTTTCGCCGTCGAACCATACGTCGCCGAGGATATTCAACATCACCGCCGGCGAATGCTGGCGCACGTCGCCCAGCGGCAGCCGGGCCATCGCGCGCGCCTGCTGCGCGAACTGGCTGGTGATGCAGGCATCGATCGTGTAGTGGCCGCTGTTGTGCGGACGCGGCGCCATTTCATTGACCACCAACGAGCCATCCTGCAGCACGAAGAATTCAATGCACAGCACGCCGACATAGCCGAGCTGTCCGATGATCGCCAGCGTCGCCGACTGCGCTTTGTGTGCGCATTCCGCGGTCACGTTCGGGCCGGGCACGGTAGTGGTAAATAGGATGCCGTCGCGGTGCACGTTCTCGGCGATCGGATAGACCACCGACTGGCCGTCGGCGCCACGCGCGGCGAGCACCGACACTTCATACGCGAGCGGCAGCATCTTCTCGAGGATGCAGGTCACGCCTTTCATCGCGGCGAATGCGACACGCGCTTCGTCGCGGGTCTTCACCCGCACCTGCCCCTTGCCGTCGTAGCCCATGCGTGCGGTTTTCAGAATGCCGGGCAGCAGAGCATCGGGAATTCCGTCAATGTAGGCGTCGGACACGATGATATGGTGCGGCGCCGGCAGCACGCCGGACTTCGGCGCACATTCGGTGAAAAAGCGCTTTTCAGCGATGCGGTCCTGCGCGATCGACACGCAGGCGGAGGACGGCGCAACGAAGGTGCGCTGTGCCAGGAACCCGAGACTTTGCGCCGGCACGTTTTCAAACTCGGTCGTCACCGCAGCGCATTGCGCGGCGAGCTCGTCCAGCGCATTCTCGTCAGTGTAGTCGGCGCAGATCAGGTGATCCGATGCATGCCCGGCCGGACAATCGCGCGCCGGATCCAGCACCGCGACCTTGTAACCCATCTTTTGTGCCGCGTGCACGAACATGCGGCCCAGTTGGCCGCCGCCCATCACGCCCAGCCAGGTCGGCGGCGTCGCGGCGGGAATAAACGGTTGAAACTTGTCGCTCATGCCGGCAGGGTCATCGCAAGTGCGGCCTGGGTCTGCTTGGCGCGGAACTCCTGCAGGCGCGCGGCCAGTTTGTCGTCGGTGGTGGCGAGGATCGCAATCGCGGTCAGCGCCGCGTTGGCCGCGCCCGCTTCGCCGATAGCAAAGGTCGCGACAGGAATCCCCTTCGGCATCTGCACGATCGACAGCAGCGAGTCTTCGCCGCGCAGGTATTTCGACGGCACCGGCACGCCCAGCACCGGCACGATGGTCTTCGCCGCCAGCATGCCCGGCAGGTGCGCCGCGCCGCCGGCGCCGGCGATGATCGCGCGCAGGCCGCGCTCGCGCGCCGATTCCGCATACGCGAACATCTGGTCGGGCATGCGGTGCGCGGAAATCACCTGCGCTTCATGCGCAATGCCGAAATCCTTCAGCATCGCAACCGCATGCTGCATCACGTCCCAGTCGGACGAGGAACCCATGACCACGCCTATGACAGGCGTGCTTGCGTGCGCTTCGCTCATATCAATCCATTTCAAGTCGATTGTCATTCCGAACGCAGTGAGGAATCTCGCAAGTCAACGATAACGCGAAAGTCGCGGATTTCTCACTGCGTTCGAAATGACAAGGGATTATTCAGTCCTTCAGGGTTTCGTCAGTCAAGCGCTGCAGCGCCTCGCGGTATTTCTCGCTCGTCTTCGCGATCACGTCCGCCGGCAACGCCGGCGCCGGTGCAGTCTTGTTCCAGTCTTTCAGCGTTTCCAGGTAGTCGCGCACGAACTGCTTGTCGAACGACGGCGGCGACATGCCCGGCGCATAGGAATCGGCCGGCCAGAAACGCGAGGAATCGGCGGTCAGCACTTCATCCATCAGGTGCAGCGTGCCGTTGTCATCGAGGCCAAACTCGAACTTGGTGTCGGCGATGATGATGCCACGCGTGGCCGCGTAATCGGCGGCGGTCTGGTACAGCTTAATGCTGATGTCGCGGATCTTCGCCGCGAGCTCGCGGCCGATGCGGCTTTCCATGTCGGCGAAGCTGATGTTCTCGTCATGCTCGCCGAGGTCGGCCTTGGCCGCCGGCGTGAAAATCGGCGCAGCGAGCTTGTCGGCCTGGCGCAGGCCGGGCGGCAGCGCGATCCCGCAGATCACGCCGGTCGCCTGGTAATCCTTCCAGCCCGAACCGATGATATAGCCGCGCACCACCGCTTCCACCAGGATCGGCTTCAGGCGCTTGGCGACGATCGCGCGGCCTTTGACCTGATCCAGCTCGTCCGCGCTCACCACGCTCTCGGGTGTTACGCCCGTCACATGATTCGGCACGATATGGCCGAGCTTGTCGAACCAGAAATTGGTCATCTGGTTCAGCACCATGCCCTTGCGCGGAATCGGTTCATTCATCACGACGTCGAACGCCGACAACCGGTCGCTGGTGACGATCAGGATCTTGTCGTCGCCGACTGCGTAGTTGTCGCGCACTTTGCCGCGTCCGAGCAGCGGAAGCGACTTGATGGTGGATTGGTAGAGGCTGTTCATAATCTTTCCCAAAAAAGCCAAACCGGCAGGTGCCGTAACACGCCGCCGGTCGGGGCTTCATATCTATTTCTATGACGTAATTTTACTGCACGACCTGGGCCAATTCGCCTTTTTTGTACTTTTCAGCCATTTTTTCCAGCGGAATCGCCTTGATCTTCGCCGCTTGGCCTTCGCAGCCGAACGACAGGAAACGCGCCTTGCACACCAGTTGGGCCGCTTCACGCGCCGGCTTCAGGTAGTCACGCGGATCGAATTTGGAGGGATTCTCGAATAAGTAGCGACGAATCGCGCCGGTCATCGCGAGGCGGATGTCGGTGTCGATATTGATCTTGCGTACGCCGTGCTTGATACCTTCCTGGATTTCCTCGACCGGCACGCCATAGGTCTCTTTCATGTCGCCGCCGAATTCACGAATTTCGGCCAGCAATTCCTGCGGCACCGATGAAGAACCGTGCATCACCAGATGCGTATTCGGAATGCGCGCATGGATTTCCTTGATGCGGTCGATGGCGAGAATGTCGCCGGTCGGCTTGCGCGAAAACTTGTATGCGCCGTGCGAAGTGCCGATCGCGATCGCCAAGGCGTCGCACTGCGTCCGTTTTACAAAATCCGCCGCTTGCGTGACATCGGTCAGCAACTGTTCGCGCGTCATCGTGCCGTCCGCGCCGTGCCCGTCTTCCTTGTCACCCTTCATGGTTTCGAGCGACCCGAGCACGCCCAGTTCCGCTTCCACCGTCACGCCGATATAGTGCGAAAGTTCGACGACTTTGCGCGATACCTCGACATTATATTCATAGCTGGCAACCGACTTGCCGTCTTCATTAAGCGAGCCATCCATCATCACCGATGTGAAACCGGATTTGATCGCGGCCATGCAGACTGCCGGCGATTGGCCGTGATCCTGATGCATGACGACAGGGATGTGCGGATATGCTTCGACCGCCGCTGAAATCAAATGGCGCAGAAAAGCTTCGCCTGCATATTTGCGGGCACCTGCCGATGCTTGCATGATAACGGGCGCACCGACTTCATCGGCCGCTTGCATGATCGCAGTAACTTGTTCAAGGTTATTGACGTTGAACGCCGGCAAACCGTAGCCGTTTTCCGCAGCGTGGTCCAGCAATTGACGCATAGATACGAGAGCCATGGTGATTCTCCAAAACAATAAAAATTCAATACTCGCCGATCTTCATGATCTTGAGCGCATTGGTGCCGCCCACTTGTCCCATGGGTTCACCCCAAGTAACAACAATCATGTCACCTTTCTGTACCACGCCTTTGGCCAGCAGCAAATCTTGCGCGGCTTTCAGCACTGCTTCGCGGTCGGTCGACTGCACCAGTTCCAGCGTGCTGACGTTGCGGAACAGCGATGCCTTGCGTTGCGTCGCGACACTGTGCGTAAGCGCAAAAATCGGTATATCAATGTTGTGACGGCTCATCCACAACGGAGTCGAACCGGACTCGGTCAGCGCAGCAATCGCTTTGACCCGCAAATGGTAAGCCGTAAATAATGCACCATACGCAATCGATTGATCGATGCGTGTAAACACCACGTTCAGGAAATCTGCATCCAGCCGATAATCTTCCGATTTTTCCGCTTCCAGGCAAATCGCCCCCATCGCTTCAATGGTCTCGACCGGATACTTGCCGGAAGCAGTTTCGGCCGATGTCATCACCGCATCCGTCCCGTCCAGCACCGCGTTGGCCACATCCGACACTTCGGCGCGCGTCGGTACTGCATTGACGATCATCGATTCCATCATTTGTGTCGCGGTGATCGCCAGCTTGTTGGAGGCACGTGCCATCCTGATCATGCGCTTTTGCAGTGCCGGCACCGCGGCATTGCCGACTTCCACCGCCAAGTCGCCGCGCGCGACCATGATGCCGTCGGATGCATTGAGAATTTCCTGCAATACCGGGATCGCTTCCGCGCGCTCGATCTTCGCGATCATTTGCGGCTTGTGCGCGAACGCTTCGCCGGCGATATTTGCCAGTTGCCGCGCCATGATCATGTCGGTTGCATTTTTTGGAAACGACACTGCAATGTAGTCAGCCTGAAAACTCATCGCGGTCTTGATGTCTTCCATGTCTTTCGCGGTCAAGGCTGGTGCTGACAAGCCGCCGCCTTGGCGATTGATACCCTTGTTATTCGACAGTTCGCCACCGATCCTGACGGTGGTGTGGATCTCACTGCCGATCACGCGATCGACCACCAGCACGATCAAGCCGTCATTCAACAGCAGCACATCGGCCGGGTTCAAATCGCGCGGCAATTCCTTGTAGCCGAGACCGACGCGTCCCTCGTGGCCCAGCTCGCACGCCGCATCGAGGATGAATTTGTTGCCGTTTTCCAGATAAATCTTGCCGTTTTCGAAATTGCCGACGCGGATTTTCGGACCCTGCAAATCAGCCATGATCGCGACTTCGCGTCCGCAATTGGCGGCCGCCTGGCGCACCAGACTGGCGCGGTCGATATGGTCTTGCGCCTTGCCGTGCGAGAAGTTCAATCGCACCACATCCACGCCGGCGAGGATCATGCGAGTCAACGTATCGAGATCGCTGGATGCGGGTCCGATGGTGGCAACGATTTTAGTAGCGCGACGCATAACAATTCCTGACAACGAATTACAAAGGATGGCGCCGCGTTCGCACGGGCAGTTTGCCCTCTGAACGCGGCAACAGCTTTTTAGCCGTTTGCACGTTCCTGCAACACGGCCACAGCCGGCAGCGTTTTGCCTTCCAAAAATTCCAGGAATGCACCGCCGCCGGTCGAGATATAACCGACTTTGTCGGCAATGTTGTACTTGGCAATTGCCGCCAGTGTGTCACCGCCACCGGCAATCGAAAAGGCCTTGGAATCGGCGATCGCCAGCGCCAGTGTTTTGGTGCCTTCGCCAAATTGGTCGAACTCAAACACGCCGACCGGGCCGTTCCACACCACCGTGCCCGCCTGCGCGATTTGCTGCGCCAGCATCGCCGCCGTCTTCGGGCCGATATCGAGAATCATGTCGTCGTCCGCGACATCCTTCACATCCTTGACGGTCGCCGCAGCGGTTGCGGAAAACTCTTTCGCGCAAACCACATCGACCGGAATCGGTACCGATGCACCACGCTTGGCCATCATGTCGATGATGGTTTTTGCATCATCAAGCAGATCGGCTTCGGCCAGCGACTTGCCGATTTTCAAGCCGGCAGCCAGCATGAAGGTATTGGCAATGCCGCCGCCGACGATCAGGTTATCGACCTTATCCGCCAGCGTTTTCAGGATCGTGAGCTTGGTCGATACTTTCGAGCCGGCGACGATGGCCACCAGCGGACGCGCCGGTTGGCCCAGTGCCTTGCCGAGGGCGTCGAGTTCCGCCGCCAGCAAGGGACCAGCGCAGGCGATCGGCGCAAATTTGGCGATGCCGTGCGTAGTTGCTTCCGCTCGATGCGACGTGCCGAATGCATCATTCACATACACGTCGCACAACTTTGCCATTTTCTGCGCCAGTTCGTCGCTGTTCTTTTTCTCGCCTTTATTAACGCGGCAATTTTCCAGCAGCACGACCTGGCCCGGCACGACATCGACGCCATCGACCCAGTTCTGCTTCAATTCGACTGGCTTGCCGAGCAAGTCGGACAGGCGTTTTGCAATCGGCGCCAGAGAATCTTCCGGCTTGAATTCGCCTTCGGTCGGACGGCCCAGATGCGATGTGACCATGACCGCCGCACCCGCTTCCAGCGCTTGCTGGATTGCCGGCACCGACGCGCGGATCCGGGTGTCTTCGGTGATATTACCTGCGTCGTCCTGCGGGACGTTGAGATCGGCGCGGATGAATACGCGCTTGCCTTGAAGTTGATTGCGGGCAATCAAGTCACTCAGTCGATTGAATTGCATGGGCGGCCAGTGTCGGTTGCGATTGATGAAAAGCCGCTATTTTACCGCAGCGCTTGCAAAGAAGGAGGGATGCCAAACATGTATCTGTCGTTCCCGCAAAGTAGACGGGAACAACAACTATCCGCGGACTCCCGCAAAACGATTGACTTTGCGACAACCAAATTGAGAATCAGGTCACAGCAGTATTCCACTGATGAATATTCCAGCTCGTCTGAACCACGTTAAAATCGTGGTTTTGCAACAGTTCTGGGAGACTTTGACATGTCCATGTCCGACCGCGACGGAAAAATCTGGAAAGACGGCAAACTGATCGACTGGCGCGACGCCACCATTCATGTTCTGACCCACACACTGCACTATGGCATGGGCGTTTTCGAAGGCGTGCGCGCTTACAAGACGCCAAAGGGCACCGCGATCTTCCGCTTGAAGGAACATACACAGCGCCTGTTCAATTCGGCCAAGATTTTCCAGCTGGCTATCCCGTTCGATCTCGAAACGGTGATGGAAGCGCAACGCCAAGTGGTACGCGAAAACAAACTGGAATCGTGCTACCTGCGTCCGCTGGTGTGGATCGGCTCCGAGAAACTAGGCATCTCCGCCAAGGGCAACACGATTCACGTCGCGATCGCTGCGTGGCCATGGGGCACCTATCTGGGCGAAGACGGCTTGGCGAAAGGGATACGCGTAAAAACATCGTCGTTCACCCGGCATCACGTCAACGTATCGCTGGTGCGCGCCAAAGCCTGCGGTTATTACATCAACTCGATCCTGGCAAATCAGGAAGCGCTGACCGATGGCTACGACGAAGCATTGTTGCTGGATACCGAAGGCTACGTTTCCGAAGGCGCCGGCGAAAACGTGTTCATCGTCAAGGACGGCAAAATCTATACGCCGGATCTGGCATCTTGTCTCGACGGCATCACGCGCGACACAGTATTGACGATGGCGCGCGACATGGGCATCAAGATAATCGAGAAGCGCATCACCCGTGACGAAATGTATTGCTGCGACGAGGCGTTCTTCACCGGCACCGCCGCTGAAATCACGCCGATCCGCGAACTCGATAATCGCCAGATAGGCGCAGGCAAGCGCGGCCCGATCACCGAAAAACTGCAATCGCTGTTCTTCGATGTGGTCGCGGGCAAAGTGCCGCAATATCAGCATTGGTTAACCCTGGTTTAAGACATACGGAGAATTTGATGAGTGAAGTAAAAAATGCGACTGGTGCGGTCGAACTTGATGGCAAGGATTTGCCGGCTTATTGCCCCAACCCGGCAATGCCGATCTGGTCCTCGCACCCGCGCGTGTTCCTGGATGTCGCGCACAACCACGAAGCAAAATGCCCTTACTGCAGCACGGTGTATCGCCTCAAGCCGGGTACGGTAGTCAAAGGTCATTGACGCATGCCATTGCTGCTTCCAGCGGCCCACAATCGTATATTGGAACAGGGCCACGGATCGGTTTTACCACACCTGTTTGCGGTGCCGGTCAGCAAACCGGCTACCGACATCTTCATTTTTCCAGCCTTGCTCGGTGCTGTATCGGGCACCGGAATGCATGGCAAGGGACCTGTCCTTCATGGGTAAATCACACAAACAACCGGAAACGGCCGACGACATCGAAGCGGCCTTTTACGATGCGATCGGCCGTGCCGATATTGATGCACTGATGGCACTCTGGGCGGACGACGAAGAAATCGTATGCATCCATCCGGGGGCGCCGCGTCTGGTAGGCCACGCATCGATTCGCGCATCCTGGGAGGCGATTTTCGAGCAGGGCGGTGTGCCTATTCGCGCGGTGCAATTGCATGCGACACAAAATCTCATGGTGACGATTCATAACGTCGTCGAAGAGGTCAAACGCGGCGGTGGCGATCAGCAGGAGATCCATATCATCGCCACCAATGTGTACTTGAAAACACCACACGGCTGGCGCATCGCCACACACCACGCATCGGTTGCGCCAGGCGCGGCCCCGCACGAAAAAATCGGGATGGCAACATTGCACTAAGAGCCTCTCTCAGCAAGGAGCTGCCTTGGCTCACAACCTGATTTTGACATCGCACAATTTCGTTTTTTGCGTAACGTAGGAATATGGATTCCATGACTTTCCCTGCTCCTCGCTGGTTGCCTGGCGGCCATTTGCAAACCATTTTTCCCGCGACTTGCATTACCAAGCCGCAGGTCGCGTTGCGCCGCGAACGCTGGAATGCGCCGGACAGCGATTTTGTCGACATTGATTTCGTCGATGGCAAGCCTGGGCATCCGTTCATCGTTTTATTTCACGGCTTGGAAGGATCGTCCAACAGCCACTATGCACGCGCATTGATGGCGTACATCGCGGCTCTCGGCTGGTCGGGTGCCGTGCCGCATTTCCGCGGATGCTCGGGTGAACCGAATCTCGCGCCGCGCTTTTATCATTCGGGCGATGCGCAGGAAATCGACTGGATCGTGCGGCGCCTCGCAGTCCTCAGCAAAGTGCGCAATGCGCGCAAATTCTATGTGACGGGCGTGTCGCTCGGCGCCAACGCCTTGTTGCGCTGGCTGGGCGAATGGCAGCACCAGGCCGAGATCGCGGACGCCACATGCGCGATATCCGCGCCGCTCGATCTGGCGGGCGGCGGCACCGCACTGTCGCGCGGCATGAACCGAATGTATACGTACGCATTCCTGCAAACACTGAAGCCGAAATGCATCCACAAGCTCGAGCAATTCCCCAACTTGTTCGACCGCGACAAGATGCTGCAGGTGCGCAGCCTGTATGAGTTCGACAACATCGTCACCGCGCCCTTGCACGGATACCGCAACACCGAGGATTACTGGAATCGCGCCAGCGCCAAACATGTGTTGAACGACATCACGGTGCCGACATTGGTGCTGAATGCGAGGAATGATCCTTTCCTTCCAGTTCAGCACCTGCCTCGTACCGCATCCCGCAGCGTCACGCTCGATTATCCGGCGCAAGGCGGCCACGTTGGCTTCGCGGTTGGCCGGCTGCCGGGAAGCCTGAACTGGCTGCCGCAGCGCATGGTGCGCTTTCTGGAAGGCGACAGTTCGCCTGGCGCGCCGGATTGACCTCCCCTATCTGTGATACCAATCCTCACCCATAACGTGACATGAAATCGCGTCTTTTTCCGTCTGGCGGCGTTGTTCGTCGTTGCCATAGCTCGCTATGGCGCCTCCTCTCGCCTTGCCAGCCGAAAAAATCCATCAATTTCATTTGTCACGTTATGGGTGAGGATTGGTATGAATCCGTGTGACATACTCCCCGTGTTGATTTTGTGATGCCGGAATTGCAAACCATGGATGAAATTGTCAAACAGGCGCTGGCGAAATGGCCGAATGTGCCGCACTGCTACGGCTGGCTGGCGCTGGATGCGCGCGGCGCTTGGCGCATGCGCGACGAGCAGGCGCAAGCACTGCATCTGCCGGGCGACAAGATTACGCATTCTGCGCTATTGGGCTTCATCAACCGCAATTACATGAGCGATGATCGCGGACTCTGGTACTTTCAAAACGGCCCGCAACGGGTATATGTCACGCTGGAAGCAACGCCTTATATTGCCCACACCGACCCTGTACAGGGATTCGTTTTGCATACCGGGGAACCATTGCTGATCATCGACGATGCGTGGATGACCGAGACCGGGCAACTGGTGCTGGAAGGCGATGGCAAAATCGCGATGGTGGACGACCGGGATCTGGCGCAGTGTATTGCGAACCTACGCATCGGCGGCAAGCCGGTCGGCGATGCGCAATTGCTCACATGGCTGACCCAGCAAGACGACGACAACCACCAACTCACGCTGCACCTAGCGAGCCGGCAAGTGCCGGTGCAGCACCTCGCGAACAACGTGATCGCTGCACGCTTCGGTTTCATACCGATACCGCGACCGGATGTCCCTGCCTCGACATAGCGTGGCCGGGTTGATGCATTTCCGTTGCATTTAGATCCTATCCTACTGAGTATTTAGGAGATAACTGACAGAACTGAGCGGCAATTTTCCCTGTCAA
>CBINHE010000056.1:0-28096 GCA_966250375.1 uncultured Oxalobacteraceae bacterium | reverse complement strand
TGGAAACAATCTGGCCTGGCTATTTAATGTCAGGTACTTACTGAACGCTCAATAGTAGCCCAGTAGGGAGCAGCCTCCATAGTGTCCGGCCCATTATTTTCGGACGTGTTCCAACCGCCCGTATTCCCTCCCCTTCAAGGGGAGGGTTAGGGTGGTTAAGTCCACAGCGTAAAACCCATCCCCATCCCAACCTTCCCCTTGAAAGGGAAGGAGCCTCTAACGTGGACGCATAGCGCACTATGCTACGACGAGCAACGCAGCCCCCGCTCCTAAGGGACTGCAAGCCAAGGTTGATCCCTACTGGGATAGGCTCCTAATGCGCCTTCTGATTTTCTTTCAACTCTTCACGCCAAAGCGCCTGGAGTTCGCGCTCGCGCGCGTCGATAATCGCCTGGTCGTAAAACGATGCGTCGGAGGCCTTGCGCGCAATGTTCAACTGATCGAGCGCTGACGACAAGCTTCCCGACAACGCATAGGACTCCGCCAGCGCCAGATGCTGCAGTGCCTGCTTGCCCTGTGCCGCATAGGCTTTAGCCAATTGCTCCTGCAACTGTGGCTCTTGCCGATATAACTGTGCTTGATCGCGCAGATAATGGATCGCATCATCGTAACGGGCCGTTTCGATCAACGCCTCCGCATATTGGCGCGCAATACCACGCGACAGTGGGAATTGCGTACGGGCCGTCTCGGCCTCTTTCAATGCCTCGGCGGGCCGGTTGGCTGCGAGCTTGATATCGATCGCCAAGCTCGCGAGTATTACGCTTGACGTGGCAGCCGACGATAGCGCCGGCACTCCTTGCGCGGCGACGCGCGCCTCCTGCAGCAACGCCTGTGCCTTCGCATGCTCGCCCCGTTGCAACGCAATAAAGGCCAACCCGTATTTGGCGGCCGCCGTCTGCGGCCGGCTCTTTTGCAGCAACTGGTTGTCGAAGGCAACCGTGGCATCGCGCAAGCCTTGCGGCGACGCGTCCTGCAGCACGCGCAGGCGCGCCCGGATCAACTGGAAATCAAGGCTGTCGGCACGCTGCTTGTAACGCTGATCACGGGTACGCGCCTGGATATCGGCAATGCGCTCGGTAGTCAACGGATGCGAACGCAAAAACGCCGGCAAGGCATCCGTATAGGCACGGCTCGCCGTTTGCAGCCGGCCAAAAAATGAAATCATCCCCGACGTATCGAAACCGGCGTCGCGCATAATCTGCAAACCGACACGATCGGCTTCGCGCTCTGCATCGCGACTGAAATTGAGCTGCCGCTGCACGGCAACGCCTTGCCCCCCAACGATGAGCGCCTCTGCAGCATCGGGACTGGAGCGCGCCGCCAGCGCTCCTAATATCATCGCAGCCAATGAAATCAGAGAATCCTTTCCCTGCTGACCCAACATGCGCGCAATATGGCGTTGCGCAACATGCCCTATTTCATGCGCCATCACGGATGCCAGTTCCGATTCATTTTGCGCAGCGAGCACGAGCGCGGAATGCACGGCGATGAAACCGCCCGGCAATGCAAACGCATTCAACATGGGATCGCGCACCGCAAAAAAGAAAAAGTCGTACCCCGCCTCGCCCCGCGCCTCGGGCCGCGCCGCCAACAGCGTATTGCCGAAATCGTTCAGGTATTCGAGCAACGGCGCGTCATCCAGATAGTCGCGATTGCGTCGGATATCGCGCATGATCTGCTCGCCAAGCTTGCGTTCCATCAGCGGAGAGAGTTCTTGACGTTCGGTGTCACCCAGACTCGGCAGGCTTTGCGCGGAAGTCCACGATGGCGCGACCGCAGCAGGTAACGCGCATATCAAAGCGGCAATTGTGGTGAGAAGAAAACGTTGCTTCATTCTAAATTTCATTCATTGGAATATGCCGAAGCACAACACACCCGCGTCAGTCCCGCGGAGGGGCAAAGAGATGCTTGTTTTACGATGATATGATACCCGCACATCCTGACCGTTCAAGAATCGACATACTTTGTTACCCATGGACACCGAAAAAGACAGTAAAAGCCTTGGCGTCATGCCAGAAGGTTTAACGCACTTTGACGCGACCGGCCAAGCGCATATGGTTGATGTCGGCGACAAGAAAGAAACGCACCGTATCGCCATTGCCACCGGAACCATCCGGATGAAATCCGAAACCCTCGCAATCATCGAATCCGGCACCGCGAAAAAAGGTGATGTGCTTGGCATTGCGCGGATTGCCGCCATCATGGGCGCCAAACGTACCAGCGATTTGATTCCGTTGTGCCATCCGTTGGCTTTGACACGGGTCACTGTGGATTTCAGCATCGACCGCGAGAAATCCAGCGTCACCTGTAACGCGCAAGTCGAAACATTTGGGAAAACCGGCGTCGAGATGGAAGCGCTGACTGCGGTGCAGATCGGACTGTTGACGATTTACGATATGTGCAAGGCGGTGGATCGCGGGATGGTGATGACGGATGTACGGGTGCTGGAGAAGCATGGGGGTAAATCAGGAGACTGGATTGCGCAGTTCATGTAGCAACGAGATTCTGACATTCAACGGCAATTCGAAAACGTTTCACTAAGCAGGCACTTCTACACCAAGGGACAATGATCACAGCTGCCCAATACTTCAGCCTTTTAGGGTAAATTAGATCGTCTAAATAAAAAGGCCCCAGCTCATTTTCAGAATCGAGGTGTTTGGACATCCAGTGCAATACACTAGATACAGCGTGGGCACAAAACCGTACCCATCCCCAGTTCCAAATAAAAAAACAAACACCCCCGATTGGTTCGGAATCAAGGGTGTTAAGACATGTCGCTGAAGGCATCGCGCTTTTTCGTTCTACGCGGAATAGAACAAATTCAACTTATTATCAAACGCCGGTGCATGTTTTGGGGAGAAATTTTTGTTTCGCTGTCGATGTGCAAGTCCATAAAAATGCGCCAGTTAAACCTGCCAAGGTAGGTGGAGTAAAAGTTATGGTTTTCGTTGCAATGTCTGCACCTACCACGCCTGCCGCAGCCATAGTGACGATGATTACGCCAGTATTAGCTGTTGTCGCCGCTGCACCATACTTTCCTGTCACTGGAGCACCGACCCCTGCTGTAATATCATCTGCTGCAGGAAATGCTCCATTCGATTGCGAAAATTCTGCGATAGCTGTCTTCATGCCATCAACCATTGTAAATGCCTCAGATACTTGCGCACGTTGAGTATAATCTTGATAAGCAGGGATTGCCACAGCAGCCAAAATACCAATGATCGCAACAACGATCATCAATTCGATCAGGGTAAAACCGCTCTGCACACGTTGCATCATTTTCATTGATTTCATTTTGTTTCTCCTCTTGTAAATAGACAGAACATCTGCCATGACAACAATCTTGCAATCACTGTGCCAGCTGGAAACACTGCTTTTTGACATTTTTCTTCAAAAAAACAATGAGAGCGAGCAATTTCTGACTATTAACTGACAGTATTTGTCACACACCACCAATTTATGTCGACCATTAATCTGCGTACCGTTGGTGCTATTCAGGCCTTCCAGATAGGGGCCGTTGAGGACCGTCACAATCACCGCGCGCTCGGCACTGACCGCTATGTTATCGAGGACAATACCGTTGTGGGAGTTGCGGCCAATCGTGATCAACTCTTTCAACAGCGTCACCCTCCTGCAATATCGTATCGCCCATCGTGGGGAGAATCTTCGCCACTGTTTTCCCCAACACCTCATTGAATTCAGCTACCTAACCCAATTCAACATCCGTCCTAGCAAGCCTTCTGGCTCGGCAGCGCTTGATTGTATTTTCACCAGAATGGTTGATGTATTGTCGCGGCCGCCATTGTCGTTTGCACGCCGGATGAGCGCGTCGCAGGCTGCGTCAAGGTCGGTATCGAGGCGGTTTAATAGCTCTGCAATTTCCTGCGTCGGCAGCATGTCGGACAAGCCGTCGGAACACAATAAATAGATATCGCCCGGCTTGGTGTGGTGCTCATGGGTTTCGACCTCAAGCCCCTGATCCACGCCGACGGCGCGGGTAATGAGATTCCGGTTGGGCGAAAAGCGCGCCTCCTCCGGATCGATCAATCCTGCGTCAATCTGCTCCTGCAACAACGAATGGTCGCGGGTAATCAATGTGAGTTTTGCTTGCCGCAACCGGTACAGCCGCGAGTCGCCTACATGCGCGACAATCACTTTATCGTGATGGAACAAGGTCGCGACGACGGTCGTACCCATCCCGCTATATTGCTGTTCGCTGCGCGCTGCTTCGAGAATGCTGGTGTTGGCGCGTTCGACAGAGTCGGCCATCATCTGCTGAAGCCGCTTGCCGGGAATGGAATGCTCGGCCCAACTGAAATGCCGCAGTTGATCTTCCAGGGATTCCTTGATGATTGCGGTGGCAATGCCGCTAGCGACTTCACCTGCGTTATACCCGCCCATTCCATCGGCCAGGATGGCGAGCCCATGCTCGGGATTGACCGCGATAGAATCTTCATTATGCGAACGCAATAAACCGGTATCGGTCTTCGCGGCAATTTGAAGTTCAACGTAATGAGCCATAGGCGTTTCCCCTTCAAGGGGGCGTAGCAGGGAATTCGGATCGCATGCGATCCGCCTGCGGAGCGGATTGCGCTTGCAAGCGCAATCCTCTTGATTGAGATGGGGATGGGTTACATCTTGTCGCTTTTAACCCATCCCTACCCTAGCCCTCCCCTTGAAAGGGAGGGAACACGTAGGCTCTCCGTCGCCTAAGCTACTGACTTCTGTGTAACCTGTATTTTTGCACCAACCGTCGCAAACACTAGTGGCCTGAAGAACCTTGCCTTTTTGCCAGCCAGCGTCCCAGCCCGACTACTACAGCAGCACCAACGAGGCCTGGAATGCTGACCAGCATGCCAAGGCCGGGAATCAAAATGTCGAGACCGGGTAAATTGGCTTGTATCCACGGCGCCAATCCTACGTCAGTAAACACCATCCCTCCAGCCAGGTACCCCAATAGCGCGGCGCCAAGCGTAATAATGATTGGCAGGCGCTCCATCAATTTGAGCACGAGCGTACTGCCCCAGATAATGATCGGGATGCTGACCGCTATGCCGAAGATAACCAGCGTGAGCTGATGATCGCCACCGGCTTGCTCGGCGGCGCTCGCAACTGCAATCACATTGTCGATACTCATGACCAGATCGGCCACCACGATCGTTTTGATGGCTGCAAGAAGGCGATCACTCGCATGGATTTCGCCATGGCTGTCGCCGGTATCGGCCAATAGCTTGACGCCAATCCAGAGCAGCAGCAGTCCGCCAACAAGCTTAAGGTAGGGTACTTGCAACAGAGTGACGGCGAAGGCGATCAAAACGATTCTGATCGCGATTGCGCCAAACGTCCCCCAAAGTATCCCTTTGAAGCGCAGTCTGAGCGGGAGATTCCGGCAAGCAAGCGCGATCACGATCGCGTTGTCGCCACCCAGTAAAATATCAATGAGGATGATTTGGCCGACTGCAAACCAATTCAAATTCAGCAGAAAATCCATTCGAATTCCAAATAGAGACGACCAAAATACGACGGGGAGCCGAAGCTCCCCGCAAGCCGCTATTACACAGAAGCCAGAAATTATGACGACACTCGTAGCGTGGGTACTCCTTCCCCTTCAAGGGGAAGGCGGGGATGGGGATGGGTTTGACGCTGCGGACTTATTAACCCATCCCCACCCTAACCCTCCCCTTGAAGGGGAGGGAACACGAAGGCTCTTCGTCGCCTAAATTACTGACTTCTGTGTAAAGCGTTTATGCAGCGATCAAGCAGCTGCTATTACAACATAGCTTGCAACAAACGCGCCATTTCGGACGGGTTTTTGGTCGCTTTTATACCGCACTCTTCCATGATGTCGAGCTTGGCTTGCGCGGTATCGGCGCCGCCCGAGATCAACGCGCCGGCATGGCCCATGCGTTTTCCCGCAGGCGCAGTGACACCGGCAATAAAGCCGATCACCGGCTTTTTCATGTTGTCCTTGACCCAGCGCGCTGCATTGGCCTCATCCGGACCGCCGATTTCGCCGATCATGATGACTGCATCCGTTTCCGGATCGTCATTGAATGCCTTCATGATATCGATGTGTTTCAGACCATTGATCGGGTCGCCGCCGATACCGACCGCGGTCGATTGTCCCAGGCCCAATGCGGTCAACTGACCGACTGCTTCATAGGTCAGTGTGCCGGAGCGCGACACGACGCCGATACGGCCTTTCTTGTGGATATGGCCGGGCATGATGCCGATTTTGATTTCATCCGGCGTAATCAGGCCGGGGCAATTTGGGCCGAGCAACTTGGTTCTGCTGCCAGCTTTGGCCATGCGGTCCTTCAACGCCAGCATGTCACGCACGGGGATGCCTTCGGTAATGCAGATGGCCAGATCGAGGTCGGCTTCGACTGCTTCCCAGATGGCGGCTGCTGCGCCTGCCGGTGGTACATAAATCACCGATACGTTGGCGCCGGTTTCTTTCTTGGCTTCTGCGACATTGGCGAAAATCGGAATGCCTTCGAAATTTTCACCCGCTTTTTTCGGGTTCACGCCGGCGACGAAGCAGTTTTTGCCATTGGCGTACTCGCGGCACATGCGCGTATGGAATTGCCCGGTCTTGCCGGTGATGCCTTGGGTAACGACTTTTGTGTCTTTATTGATCAGGATGCTCATATGATTCCTTCTTGTGACCGTCATTCCCGCGCACGCGGGAATCCATGTTAACTCACTAATTCGGGATATAAATCACGCCAATCTGGATTGGATTTTTCGACCATCTCGATTTTCCAGATCCGATTCCATTTTTTCAGTTGCTTTTCGCGCTTGATCTCTTCATTGATGTCTTCATGAATTTCATACCACACCAATGTTTTCAAATCCTACTTCGCGCTAAACCCATCCACAAAAGCTTCTTTGTGCTGCCAAGTTCGTTTGATCAAATCCGAAGTCACACCGACATACAAGGTTCCGCGTGGCTGGCTTGGCAAAATATAGAGGTAGCTTTGCATCCGTCAAAATGGATTCCCGCGTTCGCGGGAATGACGCGCCCCCAGTTATTTCCCGTTGGCTGCAGCAACAACCTTTTGCGCAGCTTCTTCCATCGTGTCAGCCGAGATGATCGGCAGGCCGGAGTCGGCCAGCATTTTCTTGCCGATGTCTTCGTTGGTGCCTTTCATGCGCACCACCAGCGGCACTTGCAGCGACACGGCCTTGGACGCGGTAATCACGCCTTCGGCGATCACGTCGCAGCGCATGATGCCGCCAAAAATGTTGACCAGGATAGCTTTCAGACCCGGGTTTTTCAACATGATCTTGAACGCTTCCGTGACTTTCTCGGCTGTTGCGCCACCGCCGACGTCGAGGAAGTTGGCAGGCTCGCCGCCGAACAGTTTGATGGTGTCCATGGTCGCCATCGCGAGACCAGCGCCATTCACGAGGCAGCCGATATTGCCGTCGAGCGAGATGTATGCCAAATCGAACTTGGAGGCTTCAACTTCGGCCGGATCTTCTTCATCGAGATCGCGGTAAGCGACGATTTCCGGGTGGCGGAACAAGGCGTTGGCGTCGAAGTTGAATTTGGCGTCGAGCGCGATGACCTTGCCGGAGCCGGTCAGGATCAAGGGATTGATTTCGGCCAGCGATGCGTCGGTTTCCCAATACGCTTTGTACAAGCCTTGCAGTTGGACGCGTGCATCGGCAATCGATGCGGGAGGGATGCCGATCTTGGCGGAGATCGCGTCGGCTTCAGCATCGGTCAGACCGGTCGCGGGGTCGATCGCGATCTGATGTATCAGTTCCGGATGGCTTTCCGCGACTTCTTCGATGTCCATGCCGCCTTCGCTGGACGCCATCAATACCACGCGCTGGGTGACGCGATCGGTGACCATGCTGACGTACAGTTCTTTCTTGATGTCGGCGCCTTCTTCGATCAGCAGGCGGCGCACTTTCTGGCCTTCCGGACCGGTCTGGTGCGTGACAAGTTGCATACCCATGATGGTGTTGGCATATTCCTTCACCTGTTCGAGCGACTTGGCAACCTTCACGCCACCGCCCTTGCCGCGGCCGCCGGCGTGGATTTGAGCCTTGACGACCCAGACCGAGCCGCCGAGTGTTTCGGCTGCTTTGACCGCTTCATCGACGGTGAGGCACGGAATGCCGCGCGGAACCGTCACTCCGAACTTGCGGAGGATTTCTTTGCCCTGGTACTCATGGATTTTCATGCGAACTTCCCTTCAGACGCTAATTGAACAAAACTTACTGGATTGATTAACTGGATTTTGACCCAGAGGCCGATTTGATTGCCCAACGCGGGTAATATTTTGCACCCGCTGCGGCATCGGTACGCAATGCATGGCAGCGGTCGAGTTGGAATGGTTATGGCTTTGCGCATCGGCGCTTGCGCCATCGCGCGTCTTGATGTCAGCGATATGCGCGTCGAGATCCCACAGGCCGTCTTCGCGTGCAAACGCTTCGACTTGCATGGCGCGAGTGTGCTTCAGCGCACGGCGGGAAATCGGTTGTAACAGGGGCATAAGGACCAATGCCAATAGAGCGGCAAAAATATGCTGCATTTGCACATCGTTGACGCAGCTTCTGCGACAACAAGCCGCTCATGCGGCTCTGCAAAAAAACACAAAAGTGTAGCACATGTCGGAGACCTGAAGCCATACCGAGCATTTCCATGAATGCATATTGTCGCGGCAATTAAACAGATGTCAGCGCCGGCAGATCGTACGTCACGACACCCTGAAGGCCACTATTAGCGGAATGATATTGAATAAACCAGAGGCATTATGGAAGTATCAAATCCAGGCGCTGATTGCCGACTTGAGCGGAACCGGCATGACTTACTCGTCCGTGTCGCCGATATCAGGAGTGAGTGCCGCTTTGATTGCGCGATGCGAAAAACCGCGTTGCTGCAGAAAGCGCATTTGCTTGGCGCGTTCAGCGGCATCCACTGGCGCATGGTCAAATTTCTTGCGCCAGACTTCGCGTGCACGCGAAATTTCGCCTTCAACGAGATTTGTTTTGATTCCATGTAGCGCATCGCCGTCAATGCCATGGCTTTGCAATTCGGAGAGAATGCGGCTATTGCCGAAGCGGGTGGCGCGTCGATTGACTAGTGATTCTGAAAATCGCGTTTGCGACAAGAATTTGGCTGCTTCCAGCGCATCGAGCAAGGCTTCGACATCGTCGCCCTCCTGCGCATACCGGGACAGCTTGCGCGTCAATTCAAGACGGCTATGCTCGCGCGCGGCTAAATATCTTAGCGCCCGCGCTTTCAGGCTTATTTGCTGCCTTGCCATGATCACCTAAAAGCGCGGGTTTCCCACACGTGAACGGTCTAGTAGTTAGTCAAAAATGTCGTTCAAAATGCATCCGATACATCACTCGAACTCTTTTTCTTTCTCTTTTTCTTTGCCGGTGGCCTTCTTCGCTACCGGCTCATCCTTGCCGCCGCCTAGTTCCGGGACGCCGAGGGATGCACGAACCTTGTTCTCGATTTCGCGTGCAAGGTCCGGCCGCTCTTTCAAGTAATTACGGGCGTTGTCCTTGCCCTGACCAATACGCTCGCCGTTGTAGCTGTACCACGCACCGGATTTTTCAACGATTTTCGCGTCCGAGCCGAGATCCAGAATTTCACCTTCACGCGATGTGCCTTCTCCATAAAGAATGTCGAAATGCGCCTCCTTGAACGGTGGGGCGACCTTGTTCTTGACGACTTTGACTTTGGTTTCGTTACCGATTACTTCGTCGCCAGATTTGATCGAACCGGTACGCCGGATATCCAGACGCACCGATGCATAGAATTTCAATGCATTGCCACCCGTTGTCGTCTCGGGGTTGCCGAACATGACACCAATCTTCATCCGAATCTGGTTAATGAAAATCACCAGCGTATTGGTGCGATTGATGGAACCTGTCAGCTTGCGCAGCGCTTGCGACATCAGGCGTGCTTGCAGGCCTGGCAAAGAATCGCCCATATCGCCTTCAATCTCGGCGCGCGGGGTCAAGGCCGCGACCGAATCGATGACGATCAGGTCGACGCCGCCAGAACGTACCAGCGCATCAGTGATTTCGAGCGCTTGCTCGCCGGTGTCCGGCTGCGAAATCAGAAGGTCTTGCAGATTTACACCCAATTTTTGCGCGTAAACCACATCCAGTGCATGCTCTGCATCGATAAATGCGCAGGTACCGCCCAGCTTCTGCATTTCAGCAATCGCCTGCAATGTCAGCGTTGTCTTGCCAGACGATTCCGGCCCGTAAATTTCGACCACGCGACCGCGCGGCAAACCGCCGACGCCCAGTGCGATATCCAGCCCGAGTGAACCGGTGGACACGACTTGCACCTCTTCGGCGACAGCGCCGTCGGCCATGCGCATGACCGAACCTTTACCGAACTGCTTTTCGATTTGCGCCAAGGCCGCAGCAAGGGCTTTGGTCTTATCCGAGCTGGGAGCAGCGGATTTTTTGTCGTCCATAAGATCTCTTTCGACTGTGGAATATTTAAACAGCGATTTTCGCTATTGAAGATGATACTGTATAAAAAAACAGTGCCTTGCGCAAGCCCTTATTTGAGCATCGACCTTTGTTGGTCAAATCGCCACTCTTGCAAATTAGGCAATTGCAATACTACTCTTATCTTGCCGCTATTTACAAAAGACAATGGACTACATTCACTCTTTTGAATGCTGGTCCCTTTGCTGCTGTGGTCCGGACGCTGGGGCTCATCGAGCATATCCGCGAGCCATAAACGACGAGCTGGCATATTTCTTGATAGACTGTTTCTTCGTATGCACTAAAAATAAAGGTAAAACGATTACATGCCAAATTTCTTCGATGAGATGTATGCCGATGGATCTGGCGTGGTACGCGAACATTATCGAGAATTCGAAGCCTGGTTATCCGAGCAATCGCCTGAAGCCCTGAGCTGCAAGCGGGCCGAGGCCGATCTGATTTTCCGGCGCGTCGGCATCACGTTTGCGGTGTATGGGAATGGCGCCGGTACCGAACGGCTGATCCCGTTTGACATCATTTCCCGCATCATCCCGGCGGTGGAATGGGCGCAGCTCGAAGCCGGTCTGGTGCAGCGGGTTCAGGCATTGAACATGTTCATCCACGATATCTATCACGATCAAAATATCGTGAAGGCAGGCGTGGTCCCTGCCGAACAGATATTCAAGAATGCGCAGTACCGCCCCGAAATGCAAGGCATTTCCGTCGCATCCGATATCTATGCGCATATCGCCGGTGTCGATATCGTGCGCGCCGGCCAGGGTGAGTTCTATGTGCTGGAAGACAATCTGCGCGTGCCATCCGGTGTGTCCTACATGCTGGAAGACCGCAAGATGATGATGCGGCTATTCCCTGAACTGTTCGCACGTTACAAAGTGGCGCCGGTGGCACACTATCCGGACCTGTTGCTCGACAATCTGCGTTCCGTGGCACCAGTCGGCGTGACCGATCCGACAGTCGTGCTCATGACGCCGGGGATGCATAACTCTGCCTACTTCGAGCATGCATTCCTGGCGCAGCAAATGGGGGTCGAACTGGTCGAAGGCCAGGATCTGTTTGTCAGCGACAATGCCGTCTATATGCGCACCACACGTGGGCCAAAACGGGTCGATGTCATTTATCGGCGCATGGATGACGATTTTCTTGATCCGCTCGCATTCCGCCCCGATTCGTCGCTGGGCGTTCCTGGCCTGCTGTCGGTTTACCGCTCCGGGCGCGTCACTCTGGCCAATGCGATCGGCACCGGTGTCGCGGATGACAAGTCGATTTATCCGTTTGTGCCAGACATGGTGCGGTTTTACCTGTCGCAAGAACCGATTCTCAACAATGTGCCAACCTACCAGTGTCGCAAGAAGGAGGATCTGGCCTATACGCTGGCGCACCTGTCCGAACTGGTCGTCAAGGAGGTGCATGGCGCCGGTGGCTATGGCATGCTGGTCGGCCCGGCTTCCACGAAAACGGAGATCGAGGATTTCCGACAGCGACTGTTGGCCAAGCCCGATGGCTATATCGCGCAACCGACTTTGGCATTGTCCGCATGTCCAACCTATGTCGAATCCGGCATCGCCCCGCGCCATATCGATCTGCGTCCATTCGTACTGTCAGGAGAAACCGTTTCGATGGTGCCGGGCGGCTTGACGCGCGTTGCGTTGAAAGAAGGATCGCTGGTGGTGAACTCCTCCCAAGGCGGCGGCACCAAAGACACGTGGGTACTGGAGAAATAATATGTTGAGTCGCACCGCCGATCATTTGTTCTGGATGGCCCGCTATACCGAGCGCGCCGAAAATACCGCCCGCATGCTCGATGTGAATGTGCAGACTTCGCTGCTACCGCAATCCGCGCAAGCTGCCGAGCAAGGCTGGCGCGCGATGCTCGGCATCTCCGAATTGCAAGACGTGTTCGACCATAAGTACGGTTTGTTGACGCCGAAAGACGTGCTCGACTTCATGGTACGCGACCCCGAAAATCCGTCGTCGATCGCATCATGTCTGACCGAGGCCCGGGAAAATGCACGCGCCGTGCGCGGCACGTTGACCACCGAAGTATGGGAGACGCAAAACACAACGTGGCTCAACATGAAGAACCAATTGAACAGTGGCGTGCTGGAGCGTGATCCCAGCCAGTTCTTCGAATGGGTGAAATACCGTTCGCATCTGTCGCGCGGTGTCACGATAGGCACCATGTTGAGAGATGAATCCTTCCATTTCATTCGCCTCGGCACTTTCCTGGAACGCGCAGATAACACCGCGCGTATTCTGGATGTAAAGTTCCATGGCGTCTCGCCCGCCGAGCAGCCCGACCAGCATGCGGAGCAGGACACGCAACGTGATTACTATTATTGGGCCGCAATTTTGCGCTCGGTGTCCTGCTTTGAAATCTATCGTAAAGTCTATCGCGATGCGATCACGCCGGCGCGCGTCGCTGCGCTGTTGATGCTGCGCGCCGACATGCCGCGCTCCCTGCTTGCTTGTATGGATGAATTCGTCGGCAATCTGCAAAAAGTGCGCAACGATGTGTCGGCAGACACGGAGCGCCTGGCTGGAAAACTGCACGCGGAACTCAAGTTCGCCCGCATTGAAGACATCCTGTCCGCCGGTCTGCATGATTATCTGACCGAATTTCTTGAACAGATTTTCGAACTTGGCAATCGTGTCAGCCGCGACTTCCTGATGCCCTCGGTGGCCTAAGTAGTCATGCAAAAGAAACGGTGAATTTGTAAGAGCGGGCCTTGCCCGCGATAGCTTGCATGTGCTATCACCTATCGCGGGCAAGGCCCGCTCCTACAAAAAATGCCGCCTAGAAATCACAATTAATTTTGGGTGACTACTTAATGAAACTCACCATACGCCACGAAACGATTTATCACTATACCGCGCCACTCGCCTACACGATTCAGCAATTGCGGCTGTCGCCGCGCACCGAGCCGCATCAGCGCACGCAGTCATGGCATATTGCTACCGCCGGGCGGTGCAACGCGTTTTCCGATGCATTCGGCAATTTGAGCCATATGCTGACCGTCACCGGCCGGCATGATGAGGTGCGCATAGTCGCCAGCGGTGTGGTCGATATAGTGCCGTTGAATCGGGGGCGGTTGGAGGAAAGTGGCTGTCTTTCCCCTCTCGTGTTTACTGTGCCAACGCGCTTGACCGAACCGGCAAGTACCATCATCGACTTCGCTGCAAAATATTTGCCGCGTGCGGCGCGCAGTAGTGAATTACTGACACTCGCAGGGGCGATTCGCGGTGCGGTCGCCTATCAAAGCGGCGCCACCGGCGTCACCAGCACGGCGACCGACGCGCTGGTGCTCGGTCGCGGCGTCTGCCAGGATCACGCCCATCTGTTTCTTGCCTGTTGTCACACGCAAGGTATCCCGGCGCGCTATGTTTCCGGCTATATCGATGCTGGCGCCGCCGAGCACGCGGAAAGTCACGCCTGGGTCGATGTGTGGGTCGAAGAAGTTGATTTTTCCGGCTGGGTCAGCATTGATGTGACACATGCAAAATTCGCCAGCGATTCACATTGCCGGCTGGCGATCGGGCGTGATTATGACTCCGCCGCGCCGGTACGGGGCGTACGGCGCGGCGGCGGCGATGAATCATTGAGCGTGCATGTTAATGTTATATCCGAGGCGTACACTGCCTGACCCCCTAACTATTACCAAAGAAACCCAAAACAGTCGAGCCGGTTACCAGCAGGCGCACACCCCTGCTTCCTGTAGAATTCCTCTTTTCCGCTCGGGTTTCTCCTCATGACTTATTGCGTTGCAATGCGCCTCGATGCGGGGCTAGTCTTCCTTTCCGATTCGCGTACCAATGCGGGGGTCGATCAAGTCGGCACGTTCCGCAAGATGAGCGTATTTGAAAACCCCGGCGACCGAATGATGGTGTTGATGACGGCAGGCAATCTGTCGATTTCACAATCGGTCCGCCAAATCATTTCGGAGCATGTCACCGCCAGCGGCAAGAGCGTGTGGACGGCCACCTCGATGTATGAAGCAGCCCAGATTGTCGGTGAAGCAATACGCGCGGTGCATGAGCGGGATGCCAAGTCGCTGGCGCAATTCGGCATCGATTTTAATGTGAGCCTGATTTTCGGCGGCCAGATCAAGGGCGAGCGCTGCCGCCTGTTTCAGATGTACTCTGCCGGCAACTTCATTGAATCGCATAATGAAAACACGTATTTCCAGATCGGCGAAGCGAAATACGGCAAGCCAATTATCGACCGCGTGGTCAGCCCGGCGACTCCTTTGAATGAAGCCGCGAAATGCGCATTGATCTCGATGGATTCGACATTGCGCTCGAATATCTCGGTCGGTCTGCCATTGGATTTGTTGACCTACGAAGCAGACACTTTCTCTGTCACGCGATTCGTGACGATTGACGAAAAAAATCAGTACTTCCAGATGATACGCAGTACTTGGGGCAAGCAATTAAAGGTTGTGTTCGAAGGAATCGCCGATCCGATCTGGAATGCGGCATCGGAATCCTCTGCAAATGCCGTCTCGACAACCAATGCGATCAGCGAGCCAATGCGCGTAGCGCCGCCTGCAAACTTGGTGGCAGCCAAAGATACACGCCCGGAGCCGCCGCAAACCATGGTGCCTCAAAGCGGCGGAAACAAACAACACTGATCGGCAAAACCTGGGGCGAAAAAAAAATGGCGGCAAGAGAACCCTCTTGCCGCCATTTTTACAGTAACCGTCGGATTACAGCACGATGGTCTGCGCTTCGCCTTCCTGACGCGCGCGAATTTCACCAATGCGCGTCACCGTTTCGCCAGCTGCTTTCAATTGCGCGATTGCCGCATCCGCATTTTCTTTCGACACGATGACCGCCATGCCGATGCCGCAATTGAACACGCGGTGCATTTCCGCATCCGCCACGCCGCCATGCTGCTGCAGCCAGGTAAACAGCGGCGGCATCACCCATGCGTCGCGATGCAATACCGCAGTCAGGTTATCTTTCAATATGCGCGGCACGTTTTCGACCAACCCGCCGCCGGTGATGTGCACCATGCCTTTGACTTCCAGCGTATCCATCAGCGCCAACAACGGCTTGACATAAATGCGGGTCGGCTCCAGCAATACGTCGGCCAGCTTGCGGCCATGGAAATCGGCATTCAGATCGGGTTGCGCGACTGAAATGATCTTGCGCACCAGCGAATAACCGTTGGAATGCGCGCCCGATGATGCAAGGCCCAGCACCACATCGCCCGGAACGATCTTGCTGCCGTCGATGAGCTTGGCTTTCTCGACCGCGCCGACCGCGAAGCCGGCCAGATCATACTCGCCGTCCGGATACATGCTCGGCATTTCAGCCGTTTCGCCGCCGATCAACGCGCAGCCGGCCAGCTCGCAGCCTTTCGCAATGCCCTTGATGACATCGGTCGCGGTCGGCACGTCGAGCTTGCCGCACGCGAAATAGTCCAGGAAAAACAAGGGTTCGGCGCCCTGCACCAGAATATCGTTGACGCTCATCGCGACCAGATCGATGCCGACCGTGTCGTGTTTATTCAGGTGGAATGCGAGTTTCAACTTGGTGCCGACACCATCGGTACCCGACACCAGCACCGGCTCCTTGAATTTTTTGCTGACTTCGAACAATGCGCCGAAGCCGCCGATGCCTCCCATGACGCCTTCACGCATCGTGCGCTTGGCAAATGGCTTGATGGCTTCGACTAGGGCATCCCCCGCGTCGATATCGACTCCGGCGTCGCGATAGGAAAGGGAAACGTTAGAAGTGGAAGTCATGATGTGATTGGCTGCAGAGGCGGTAAAATAGACGGTTGAAGCCGGACTGAGCTAAAACTGCACTAAGTCGGCTAAACCGTTATTTTAACAAATCGATCCTCCTATCCCACGATTTCATGCCTTTTTCTTTCACTTCAGAGCAGAAGCAAAGCTGGTTATGGCTGGCAGTGGGGCTGGCGCTGGTCGCCATGCTGGTGCTACTGGGGCCGGTATTGGCGCCCTTTATTGCCGCCGCCATCCTGGCATATGCATTGAATCCGGCGGTCGATTGGCTGGCGGCGCGGCGCATAGGAAAATTTGTGCTGTCCCGGTCAATCGCGGTGATGATTGTCATGTTATTACTACTTGCGGCAATCCTTGCACTGATCCTGATCGTGGTGCCGATACTGCAAAAAGAGATTCCGCTCCTGCAAGAACAAATCCCGCAATTCCTCACTAGCTTGAATGAGACGCTCAGCCCCATACTGCGACAATTCGGTGTCAAGGTGCGGCTCGACCTCGCCGGTATCCAGAAACTGCTGTCGCAGCAATTTACAGCCAGTAGCGATGAGGTATGGAGCGCCGTACTGTCTTCGGCAAAAGTCGGCGGTATCGCGATCCTGGGCTGGATCGGGACCTTGATCCTCATTCCAGTCGTGTTGTTTTACCTGCTGCTGGACTGGCATGCGCTGCTGCTGCGAATCGAAAATACCGTACCGCGCCGCTGGGTTGGCCTCACGACAAACATGGCACATGAAGCCAACGGCCTGCTTGCCCAGTATTTACGCGGTCAATTGGCCGTCATGCTGACGCTTGCCGTCTACTATTCCGTAGCGCTGGCACTGGTTGGCTTGGAGGTGGCGCTGCCGGTCGGCATCCTGACCGGCGTGCTGGTATTCATTCCCTACCTTGGTTATGGATTGGGCCTCATCCTTGCGCTGATCACAGCAATTTTGCAATTTGACGGTCTGTATGGTCTGATCGCGGTCGCAAGCATTTATGGTGCAGGTCAAATCATCGAAAGTTTCTTTTTGACGCCACGCCTGGTTGGGGAACGGATTGGCTTGCATCCGCTGGCTGTTATTTTTGCTTTGCTCGCGTTCGGTCAATTATTCGGTTTTGTGGGTGTGCTGCTGGCGCTGCCTGCCGCCGCGATTGTGTCCGTCGCAGCCAAGCATTTGCACACACATTATCTCAATAGCAGTTTTTATAATCATTCATGAAGAATCAAGCATGAGGCAGTTGTTGCTGGATTGGGGCGCGGCAAAACCGCAGACTCTGGATACATTCGTCGTTGGACAAAATGAAGAACTGGCGCAGCTATTGCGCCTCTTGGCTAGCCGCACCGCAAACCCGCTAAGCGAGCGCTTTGTGTATTTGTGGGGCGAAGCGGGCGCTGGCAAAAGCCACCTGCTGCACGCGCTGGCCAACGCATCCGATGCGCGCCACCTTGCGGCCGATGCCGACATCGGCGCTTTCCAGTTTGCGGCAGAGGTAAGGCTCTACCTGTTGGACGATTGCGACAAACTGTCGCCGGAACGTCAGATCGAAGCGTTCAATCTGTTTAATCAGGTACGCGAAAACGGCGCCGTGCTGGTCGCCGCCGGTGCCATGCCGCCAGCCAAGCTGGCGGTGCGCGAGGATTTGCGAACGCGTCTTGGCTGGGGCTTGATCTATCAAGTCCATGGTCTGACCGATGTTGAAAAGATCGCAGCACTGACGCAGGCTGCCCATGCCCGCGGTTTATCGCTATCATCCGGCGTGTTACCCTATTTGATCACGCACTTCCGCCGGGATATGCAGTCTTTGTCCACCATGCTCGACGCCCTGGACCAATATTCGCTGGAGACGCAACGGCCGATTACCTTGCCGCTGTTGCACAGCTTGCTCCAGTTGGAAAACGAAACAAAAGATACACAATGAATCTGGCATTATTCGATCTCGATCACACCTTGCTGCCGCTCGACTCCGATTACGAGTGGGGCCAGTTCCTTTCGCGCATCGGCGCAGTCGACGCCGCCGCGTTTGAAAAACGTAACGCCGAGTTTTATGCCTGCTATCAAGCCGGCACGCTCGACCCGATGAAGTATCTCGAATTCGCATTCGGCACCTTGGCGCAGTTCCCGCGCAAACAACTGGATGAGTGGCATCGGCAGTTCATGGATGAAGTCATTCATCCGGCGGTCCGGCCGGCCGCACGCGACCTGGTAAAAAAGCATCGGGATGCCGACGACCTGGTCTGCATCATCACCGCCACCAACCGCTTCGTGACAGCACCGATTGCGCAGGCATTCGGCGTCGAGCATCTGATCGCCGCCGAGCCGGAACTCACGGCCGAAGACGAATTCACCGGCAAACCGGTCGGCACTCCGCCCTACGGCGCCGGCAAAGTCATCAATATGGAAACCTGGCTGGCCACGATGGGAAAATCACTCGACAGTTTCGAGTGCAGCCATTTTTACAGCGACTCGCAAAACGACATCCCCCTGCTATCGCTCGTCACCCATCCGGTCGCCACCAATCCCAACGCCAAGCTCACTGCGCATGCACAAGCGCATGGCTGGCCCATCCTGAATTTATTCAATGATTAAAAAGTTCATTCGCCGCATACTCGGCGTTAAAAGTCAGAGTAAAGATAATACCAAGCCCGCAATACTCGGCCCGAAAGAACACGGGATCAATCCGCAGCTTCTTTCGCCGAACGCGGTACGTGTCACGCAAACTTTGCAGGAAGCGGGATTCAATGCGTTCGTGGTCGGCGGCGCGGTACGCGATCTGCTGTTGGGGCACAAGCCGAAAGATTTCGATATCGCGACCAATGCAACGCCGGAGCAAATCAAACGTCTGTTCCGCCGCGCCTTCATTATCGGCAAACGGTTTCAGATCGTGCATGTGATGCTGGGACAGGAACAACTCGAAGTCACGACCTTCCGCGGCGCGTCGTCGGATGGCTCGCCGAAAGACGAGCATGGGCGCGTGTTGCGCGACAATACGTTCGGCGAGCAGCACGAGGATGCGGTGCGGCGCGACTTCACCGTCAATGCGATGTACTACGATCCGGCGAAACAGACGGTACTCGACTATCACGGCGGCATCGCGGATATCCGCAACAAGACCTTGCGCATGATCGGCGTACCCGAAGCGCGGTTTCGCGAAGATCCGGTGCGCTTGCTGCGCGTGGTGCGCTTTGCTGCCAAGCTAGGTTTCACGATTGACCCGGCGACTCGTGCGCCGCTTCAAGTCATGGCGCCGCTGATCGACAATGTACCGACGGCGCGCGTATTCGATGAAATGCTGAAGTTGCTGATGAGCGGCCATGCGCTGGCGTGCCTGCGGCAACTGCGCCACGAAGGCTTGCACCATGGCTTATTGCCTTTGCTCGATGTCGTGCTCGAACAGCCGCTGGGCGAGAAATTCGTCACGCTGGCACTGGCCAGTACCGACAAGCGTGTTCAACAAGGCAAACCGGTGTCACCCGGCTTCCTGTTCGCATCGTTGTTATGGCATCAGGTCGTCGAAAAATGGAACGCGTACCAAGCGGCCGGCGAATACCCGATTCCTGCATTGCATCTCGCCGCCGACGATGTGTTGAATACGCAAACCGAAAACCTTGCGCTGCAACGCAAGATCGCCTCCGATATGCGCGACATCTGGGCAATGCAACCGCGCTTCGAGCGCCGCATCGGCAAGTCGCCCTATAAAATGCTGGAGCATATGCGCTGGCGCGCCGGTTATGATTTCCTGCTGCTGCGCTGCGCATCGGGAGAAATCGACAGCGAACTCGGCGAATGGTGGACCGCATTCGTTGAAGCAGATGGCCCCGGCCGTGAAGCCTTGCTGGCGAAAAAGCCGAAAGCAGAAGGCGAAAACGCCCCCGCAAAAAAACGCTCGCGCAAACGCAGCGGACGGAACAAGCAAAAAGAGACGGGCACCCCGGAAGGCGGTCAATGACCGTGGAACAAGTGACGGCATTTGTCGGCATTGGCTCCAATCTGGGCGACGCGCGCAGTCACGTACAACACGCGCTGCTGCAATTGGGTACGCTTGACAAGACGACGCTCAGCGGCCAATCCAGTTTGTTCCGCAGCACGCCGGTGAACGCTGACGGCGACGATTACATCAACGCCGTCGCCCGCATCGAAACACGACTGAGCGCGCAGGAACTGCTGCACGAATTACAAGCGCTGGAACTTGCTGCCGGACGCGAGCGGCCATATCCGAATGCGCCGCGCACGCTGGATCTGGATCTGCTGCTGTATGGCCAGCAAATCATTTCATCCGAATCGCTGACGGTACCGCATGCGCGCATGATGCAACGCGCATTTGTCGTGTTCCCCTTGTTGCAAATCGATCCGCTGATCACGATTCCAGGGCAAGGGCTGGCGCATCTCTTTGTGCCGGATGTGGCTGGACAGACAATTCAAAAAATCCCGGATTGATTGACTCATCACCCGAGCCGCCATGCAAATTCCCGTTATTATTCAAACCGTCGGCTTGCTTGCCTTGTCCAACATTTTCATGACGGTCGCGTGGTATGGACACCTGAAAAATCTTGCGGGAAAGGCGTGGTGGATCGCAGCGCTGGTGAGCTGGTCGATCGCGCTATTCGAATACCTGCTGCAAGTTCCCGCTAACCGAATCGGCTACAGCGAATTCAGCCTGGCGCAACTGAAGATCATGCAAGAAGCAATTACACTGGTCGTCTTCGTGCCGTTCGCGATGATCTACATGAGCCAGCCGTTCAAACTTGATTACGTATGGGCGGCGCTGTGCCTGGTTGGCGCCGTCTATTTTATTTTCCGCACATGAATTTCGATAAATACAAATACGTTGTGGTGGAAGGCCCGATCGGCGTCGGCAAGACCACGCTCGCGCGCAAAATCGCCGAGAACTCCGGCGCGCAAACCTTACTCGAACAGGCGCAGGAAAATCCGTTCCTGGAAAAGTTTTATCGCGATTCGGCACGCCATGCGCTGTCCACGCAAATGTTTTTTCTGTTTCAGCGCATAAACCAGTTACGGGACTTGGCGCAGGCGGATTTGTTCAATGCACCGGTTCTATCGGATTTTTTGCTCGACAAGGACCCAATCTTTGCCAGCCTGACACTAGGCGATGACGAATTGAATTTGTATCGCCAGCTATACGAACATTTGCGGCCGCAAGCGCCGCAACCGGATCTGGTAATTTACCTGCAAGCGCAGCCGGAAACGCTGATCGACCGCGTCAAAAAACGCGGCGTGCAGATGGAAGCCGCGATCTCCGAAACCTACCTGTATCGGTTATGTGAAAGTTATAGCCGTTTCTTTTATCATTACGACGCCGCACCGCTGTTGATCGTCAACACGGAGCATTTGAACCCGATCGAACGGGATGAAGATTTCGACCTGTTGCTCACGCATATAAAAAACATGCGCGGCAAACGGGAATTTTTTAGCCGCGGGGAATGATTATGGCGGGATACCTGCAAGAAAATAACCAGAGTACACGCATCAAGGCGGTCACGGGTCCATCGTTGATGGCGCTGCGCAATGCAGGTGAAAAAATCACCATGCTGACCTGTTACGATGCCAGTTTCGCGGCCTTGATGGATCGCTGTGGTGTCGAAGTATTGCTGGTGGGCGATTCGCTTGGCATGGTATGCCAAGGCCACACGTCGACACTACCAGTCACGATCACAGACATCGCTTACCACACCGCAAGTGTGGCGCGTGGCAACCGGACGGCGTTATTGGTAGCCGACATGCCGTTCGGCACGTATGCGACGCCTGAAAGCGCCTTCAACCATGCTGTGCAATTAATGCAGGCTGGCGCGCAAATGGTCAAACTTGAAGGCGGTGCCTGGTTGACTGACACAGTGCGCTTTTTGACCGACCGTGCAGTTCCGGTCTGCGCGCACCTCGGCTTGACGCCACAGTCGGTGCATCAACTTGGCGGCTATAAAGTGCAAGGCAAGACCATCGAAGGCGCGGAACAATTGAAAGCCGATGCATTGGCGCTGCAAGCGGCCGGTGCGTCGATGCTGGTACTGGAGGCGATTCCGACAGCCTTGGGCAAGGAAGTAACCGACTTGCTGTCGATTCCGACAATCGGCATTGGCGCTGGCCCGGATTGCTCGGGCCAGGTATTGGTCATGCACGATATGCTCGGTGTATTCCCCGGCCGCAAAGCGCGCTTCGTGAAGAACTTCATGGAAGGTCAAACGAGCATAGAGACTGCGGTGGCAGCGTACATCGCGGCAGTCAAGGACAAGTCATTTCCGGCTGCGGAACATTGTTTCTGACGTGCGGGATCGGGTAATTTATTGCACAGGGTGCGCCTGACGAACCCGGTCCCGCAAGATTTTAGCCGTAGCGTGCAAAAGTGCTTTGCAGCTTCGGCGCCAACTCTTCCGCGGCACTCACCGTGACGCCCAAATCGCGCAGCAATCCATTCTTCAATCCATAAATCCAGCCATGAATCGTCAGTGATTGGCCGCGCTCCCATGCATCCTGCACGATGGTGGTTTGACACACATTGGCCACCTGTTCGATCACATTCAATTCGCACATGCGATCCTGCTTTTCCTGATTCGGCAACACATCGCCAAGGTAGCGCTCATGCTTTTGATGGACATCCTGTACATGTCGCAACCAGTTATCGGCCAGACCGACGCGCCGTTTCGCCAGCGCAGCATGCACGCCGGAACAACCATAATGTCCGCAGACGATCACATGCTTGACGCCCAACACATCAATCGCGAATTGCAATACAGACAGGCAATTCAAGTCGGTATGGACCACGACGTTAGCGATATTCCGGTGAACGAACAGTTCGCCCGGTAGCAGGTTAACAATCTCGTTGGCCGGCACGCGACTGTCGGAACAGCCAATCCATAAATATTCCGGCGATTGCTGCGCTACCAGTTTTTTGAAAAAATCCGCATCCTGCGCCACCATGGACGCAGCCCAACTGCGGTTGTTCTCAAACAACTGCTCCAGTAGGAGATTCTTTTTAGTTTGTTCTGTCATTGTATAAACCAGGAAATTGCAATTGAATTTAGTGTCCCGAGCTACTCATTCTTCCAAGAAAAGGGTGACTGGTGCTACTTTCCTTTACCTGTTCGCTTCATCTGCTTAATTTGCTAACCCGATTTTATAGAAATTACGGTACCAAAGGCTGATATCTCATAATAAGTGGTATGGCTTGAAAGCATGCAACGATGCAGCAGTTCTCATTTCAAAAAAAGTAGTTACCGCGATATGGTGCCGAGCGTCTCCAGCATAAAGCGCATTAGATGAGGCCAATCGTCGAAAGGTAGCGACTGGAGCAAAGCGTACAAGGTGCTCGAAGAAGGTGCAGCGCGAAGACAGCAGGAAACGCACAGTGCGCACGTCGCCGATGCGGGCAAAGGCTAGTGCCCCATTCGTACAACACGGAGTGAGCCAACATGATCAAAGGATAGAAAAAACTGCGGCGCAAGCAAAAGAAAAGTGACAACGGAAGAAGGAAGGCGATCGCCAAACCATAAAAAAACCGCTGCCCCCTTTCGGAACCAGCGGTTGGATTTTGCCCGCTTTTTTTCAAGAGCGATTACTCGAAGAACTCCTTCACCTTGTCCTTCCATGACTTGGTTTGAGGACTATGTTTGGCGCCACCCTCGGTGGTCATCTGTTCAAAATCGCGCAGTAGTTCTTTCTGCCGCTCGGTCAGCTTGACTGGCGTCTCCACCACGACATGGCAAAACAAATCACCGGCATAGCCGGAGCGGACACCCTTGATACCTTTGCCGCGCAGACGGAAGGTTTTGCCGGACTGCGTACCTTCGGGAAGGGTGAACGATGCTTTGCCGTTCAAGGTTGGCACTTCGATTTCGCCGCCCAAGGCCGCTTTTGCAAACGAAATCGGGATCTCGCAATGCAGGTCGTCGCCGTCACGCTGGAATACCTGATGTTGCTTGATATGGATTTCAACGTACAAGTCGCCCGGTGGACCACCATTCATGCCGGGTTCGCCATTACCGGACGAACGAATACGCATGCCGTCATCGATCCCGGCAGGAATTTTGACTTCCAATGTCTTGTTGCGCTTGATGCGGCCGGCACCGCTGCAGGTCGGGCATGGTGTCGGGATAATCTTGCCGGTACCGTGGCATTTCGGGCAGGTCTGCTGAATGCTGAAAAAACCCTGCTGCATACGCACCTGACCTTGACCGTTACAGGTCGGGCAGGTGGTAGGCGATGTGCCGGCCTTGGCGCCGGAGCCGTGGCAGGATTCGCATTCATCCCACGACGGCACGCGTATCGTGGTATCGAAACCATGCGCAGCCTGCTCGAGGGTAATCTCCAGGTTGTAGCGTAGATCGGCGCCGCGATAAACTTGCGGTCCGCCGCCGCCGCGTGCACCGCTGCGTGCGCCGCCACCAAAGATGTCGCCGAAAATATCGCCAAAGGCATCGGCAAAGCCGCCCGCGCCGCCTGCGCCAAAACCACCGCCGCCGCCCATGTTGGGGTCGACGCCGGCATGGCCGTAGCGGTCGTATGCTTCACGTTTTTGCGGATCGGACAGCATCTCGTAGGCCTCTTTGGCTTCCTTGAATTTGTCTTCCGCGCCTTTGCTGTCCGGATTGCGGTCCGGATGGTGCTTCATCGCAAGTTTGCGATATGCCTTCTTGATTTCTTCATCAGAGGCATTCTTCGCTACACCCAGTATTTCGTAAAAATCACGCTTTGCCATGTCGTCGGCACCTTCTCAAATCTAAGCGAAAACGCCGAGCCGAAGGCCGCACAACGGCCAATCGACTCGGCGAGTCATCACGGCAAGCGCCGTGACCAGGGACACGTTACTTGTCTTTGACTTCCTTGAAGTCCGCATCCACCACATCATCTTCCTTCGGCTTGGCTTCCGATGCACCCGCACCACTTGCCGCACCGCCTTCGGCAGCACCTGCTGCCGCTTGCTGCGCCTGCATGTCGGCATACATTTTTTCTCCCAGCTTTTGCGCGGCAGTCGATAACGCAGCAACTTTCGCATCGATCTCGGCCTTGTCGCTACCTTTCAATGCAGCTTCCAGATCCTTGATCGCGGCTTCGACTTTTTCTTTCTCGTCCGCTTCCAGCTTGTCGCCGTACTCGGTCAGTGCTTTCCTGGTCGAGTGCACCAGCGCATCGCCCTGGTTGTGCGCTTCGGCCACTTCTTTCAATCGTTTGTCTTCTTCCGCATTGGCTTCCGCGTCGCGCACCATTTTCTGGATTTCGTCTTCGGTCAAACCGGAGTTTGCCTTGATGGTGATTTTGTTTTCCTTGCCGGTCGCCTTGTCTTTGGCGCCGACATGCAGGATGCCGTTAGCGTCGATATCGAACGTCACTTCAATCTGCGGCGTACCGCGTGCTGAGGGCGGAATGCCTTCCAGATTGAATTCGCCCAAACCCTTGTTGCCAACTGCCATCTCGCGCTCACCCTGGTACACCTTGATGGTGACGGCAGGCTGATTGTCGTCGGCCGTTGAAAATACCTGGCTGAACTTGGTCGGAATCGTGGTGTTTTTCTTGATCATCTTGGTCATCACGCCACCCAGCGTTTCGATACCGAGCGACAAGGGCGTCACGTCCAGCAACAGCAAATCCTTGCGATCACCCGACAATACGGAGCCCTGGATTGCGGCGCCGACTGCGACTGCTTCATCCGGATTGACATCCTTGCGCGGATCCTTGCCGAAAAACTCTTTGACCTTCTCTTGCACCTTCGGCATGCGCGTCATGCCGCCGACCAGAATGATGTCGTCGATGTCGGAAACGCTGACGCCAGCATCCTTGATCGCGATACGGCATGGCTCGATGGTTTTCGAAATCAGATCTTCAACCAGCGCTTCCAGCTTGGCACGTGTCATTTTCAGGTTCAGGTGAACCGGAGCCCCGTTCGCCATCGCAATGTACGGCTCGTTGATTTCAGTTTGCTGCGACGACGACAATTCGATCTTCGCGCGCTCGGCGGACGCTTTAATGCGCTGCAATGCAATTGCATCCTTGCCCAGGTCGAGACCGTTAATCTTTTTGAATTCGTCGATGATGTAATCGATGATACGTTGGTCGAAATCTTCACCGCCCAAGAAGGTGTCGCCATTGGTCGACAGCACTTCAAATTGCATCTCGCCATCGACATCGGCGATTTCGATAATGGAAACGTCGAAGGTACCGCCGCCCAAATCATATACCGCAATCTTGCGGTCGCCCTTGCCGTTTTTGTCCAGTCCGAACGCCAGTGCGGCAGCAGTCGGTTCGTTGATGATGCGCTTTACATCGAGACCCGCGATACGACCGGCGTCTTTGGTCGCCTGGCGCTGCGCGTCATTGAAATAAGCCGGCACCGTGATGACGGCTTCGGTCACTTCTTCGCCGAGGTAATCTTCGGCGGTCTTTTTCATCTTGCGCAGCACTTCCGCGGAAATTTGCGGCGGTGCAAGCCGCTTGTCGCGCACCGAGATCCATGCATCGCCATTGTCGGCTTTGGAAATCTGATACGGCATCAGGCTGATATCTTTCTGGACTTCTTTTTCTTCAAACTTGCGGCCAATCAGGCGCTTGACTGCGTACAGGGTGTTTTTGGGATTGGTGACGGCCTGACGTTTCGCCGGCGCGCCGACCAGAATCTCGCCATCCTCTTGGTACGCGATAATGGAAGGCGTGGTGCGTGCGCCTTCTGAGTTTTCAATGACCTTAGGCTGGCCGCCTTCCATGATGGAGACGCAGGAATTGGTCGTCCCCAAGTCGATGCCGATGATTTTGCCCATACTTATGCCCCTTTAATAACGAATAATTGAAATCTGAGTAATCCAAATATGTGGAGAAAAATATCGCTTTCAAGCATGTTTCCAGCGATTTTTTTACATCCTCTTTTATTGCGCGACGGTCACCAATGCGGGACGCAACAAGCGGTCAGCAATCATGTAACCTTTTTGCAAGACGCTGACGATCGTATTGGCCGCCTGGTCCGCCGGCACCATCGAAATCGCCTGGTGCTTCATTGGGTCAAGTTTCTCGCCCGGCTGCGGATTAATCTCCAGCAGCTTGTTGCGGTCAAAAGCGGATGACAACTGCTTCAAGGTCATCTCGACGCCTTCCTTGATAGAGTCGATCGATGGCGTCTCCAGCTTGAGTGCCATTTCCAGGCTATCTTTCACTGGCACCAACGCCTCTGCAAAACTTTCGATCGCGAATTTATGTGCGCGGGAGATATCTTCTTGCGCCCGGCGACGGATATTCTCTGCTTCCGCTTTCGCTCTCAGGAAAGAATCCTGTATTTCCTGCGCGCGGGCCTCGGCAGCGGCCAGTTTTTCTTCCAGACTTGGAATGGGGGAAACCGAGGCGCTGTCAGTTTCCGCTGCTTGCTCGCTCGGTATCACTTGTTCGGTTTGCTTTTCTTGATCTTGCATATTTTCCTGGTCCTGCATTAAAAAGTCTCCGGCAATCAATGACTTGAGTTCAACAAAATTCAATATGCAAAACTAAATGAGGCTATCCCATAATTTTTCAAGGGATATTCGATGCCCTCGTTCAAAATCTCTTAGTCCCACCGAAATGTGACAGCCATCTGTATATTTTATGTTGCAAATTCGCTATTTCATGGGATGGCGAAACGTGAGCGGAGAACTACGATAGGCTATCCAGGATCCTGTGTCCGGCCAGGAGCTCATCATGAAACTGCCGCTTATTCCCGCCTCGATTGTTGCCTGCATTTTGCTGGCAACCGCTTGGATTTGCTCCGCAGACGTGGTCGCTCTGTATGATCAGGCGCGATATTCTAGCAGCAAAAATTGAACGAGAATCGCTAAATGCCGAGGACGTCAGGGCAATCGCATGAAGCCAAGGCCGGCTTGCTGAGAGGAAGTAGGCGCGAGG
>CBINHE010000055.1:0-28362 GCA_966250375.1 uncultured Oxalobacteraceae bacterium | reverse complement strand
TTGACAGGGGTGGCGGGGCGCACCCTACCTTACATCGGAGCGCAAACCGCTCTAGGCACCGCGTGCCGATTTAATCAGGCCGCGCTGCGGATCGTAACCCCAGACGGCGAGCGCATAAAAAATCAGCGTGCAGAGCGCGACTACCGTCAGCGAAATGCCTTCGATCTGCCCATAGAGGGCAAAGCGCAACGCTTCCACCGCATGCGTGAACGGGTTGAGTCGTGCGATTTGATAAATCCATTCGGCGCCGGATTCCCGCACTTTCCACAATGGATATAACGCGGTGGAGAGGAAGAACATCGGGAAGATCACGAAATTCATGGTGCCTGCAAAATTTTCCAGCTGTTTGATATACACCGACAGCACCAATCCAAGCGCAGACAGCATCAGCGCACCCAGCACCACAACCGGTATTGCAATCAGTATCTGGACTACCGTCAAGTCGACGCCGAACAGGAGTGCCAGCATGAAAAATGCGCCGGCCTGCAAGACCGACAAGAATGCGCCACCCGCCAGCTTGCATGCCAATAAATACGTGCGCGGCAATGGCGCGGTCAACAACAGGCGCATTACCCCCATCTCACGGTCATAGACCATCGCCAGCGAAGATTGCATGCCGTTGAACAGGCACGTCATCATTACCAGTCCTGGCACCATGTAGACGCGGTATTCGATATAAGTCTCGTACGGCGGAATAATCGCGACGCCGAAGACGTTTTGAAAACCTGCGGCGAAAACAACCAGCCACAGGGCGGGCCGCACCAGAGACGATATCAAGCGGCCAGGCTGGCGCAAGAATTTATGCACTTCGCGGCCAGCGATCGCACGCAAGGCGAGCAGGCCGTGTCTATAGTTCATTTTTTCGCTTTCGTTTCACTGCTTGCATCCGTCAGCTTGCACGGCGACTCCCTCTCATCCGCGCCCAAGGTGTCCAGATTGCTTTTGGGATGCAGGAAGCCATCGAATGGTGCCACCCCCGCAATCCCGCCGCCCCATCCGCCGTGCGCCAGGAATACCGGTTGCCGCAATTGCTGGTCCCAAGGACGGAAGGACAAGCGCGCGCCTTTGAAACCGTCCAGCACCAGTTCCTGGCTACGCAATGCGCGCCGATGCTGGCGTGCATCCGGCAGTTTCAATGCGACGTCGATAATCGCCTTGGTTGCCATCCATGCCGCCCAGTCGCTACTGGCCATCAGCCTGCCCGCCGACTTTCTGAAACGACGGTTCAATTGTGGCGCGCCGTGACGCTCCCAAGACGCATGCCAGCCTTCCGCTACCAAGCCAGCGCTGCCGACTACCGGGCGCGGCGCCACGGTCTGATAGGGGACGCTGCGCGCGAATTCGGCATCCGTGTCGACCACCCATACGACATCTGCCTCCACGCCCGCCGTGAGCAACGCGACGTTGGCGAGATCCCGCTCGCGCGGGTCGTTGGAGAGCTTGAAGGGCTTGCTGGCGGCCAGCTTGAGACCGTAGCGCTTGATCGCGTTCTGCGCAGCCAGGACCGCCGCAGCATCGCTTGGCAGCGTGCCGGTCAGCAGCAAGACTCTGTTCCATTTGCGCACCGTCAAAAACTGCGCCATCGCATCGGCGGTCATGCTGTCATCCGCCAGCGTGTGGAACAGGTTGGCGCTGCATGCTTCGCGCCGCAACCGCGTATCGGGGGCTGACACGTTGAACAGCAGAATATCGGTTTGCCGAAAAGCGTTGGCAATCTCTTCGACCATTGCACCCGGCAGGTCGAGCAAGAAATGCCTGACGCCTTTCTTTGCCAACGCTTCGATTTGCGTCTTTGCCATTTGCATGTTTTCGACGGGGACATCCTGCAATGTCACATTCAGATTGCCCTGTGTCAGCTGGAATTGCGATTCGCCGAGTGCCACTTCAGCGCCGGCTTTAGGTCGGCCCAGCGGGTGGCCGGGATAATATTTCTCCAGACGTTTCGCGTCATAACGCGCATCTTCCGGATCGAAAACCACCGCTATGCCAAGGTCGCGTGCCTGTGCCGCCAGGCTCGCCAGCGCTAACGCGCCTCCAGCAAGCATGCGCGGCCATCGGAAAAATACGGGATCAATCATCGACCACCACGCTGTGAGGCACGCGACCTGTTTTGACCGATTTCAGCGCGCGGCCTTTGGCGACATCGATGATCGACATATCGTCCGATAAACCGTTGGCGACATACAGCGTTGCATTGTCGCGCGACAGCGCTAGCCCCCAAGCGCGCTTGCCGACCAGGATCAGGTTCTTGACCGACCTGGTTGCCACGTCAACCACCGCCACATGATTGGCCCTGCCCAATGCCACAAAAGCGGTTTTTCCATCCGGCGCCATCGTGATGCCGACTGGCGTCACGTCATCGGCACGGAATCCCTTGGGTTCGAATTTGATGGTTGCCGTTACGACGTGATCGGCCGTACGGATGACGCTGACCGACGCACCGAGTTCATTTGTGACCCATAATTCCTTGCCGTCGGTGGTCAGTGCGAAGCGGCGCGGACGCGCGCCTACCTGAATATTCTTGACCACCTTGCCGGAAGCGACGTCCACCACGTGGACCAGGTTTGCCACTTCGGAGGTGACGTAAACCGTCTTGCCGTCCGGTGTTGCTTTCACGCCCTCGGGCTCTTCGCCGACCTTGATATTTTTCAGCGCCTTCCTGGTGACGAGATCGACTACCGATAAGTGCGCGGCATCTTCGTTCGTGTAGTAGAGCGTCTTGCCATCCGGTGACAAGTCGAACAGTTCAGCACCTTCGTCCAGCTTGATTTGGTCTACCACTTTCATTTGCGCGACATCAATGATGTCGGCTTTGCCATCGTCACCGCATAGAACAATCAGACGTTCGCGGTTAGCAGTCAACTGCATGTGGCGCGGACGTTTGCAGGTCTTGATCAAAGCGATTTGCTGCTGGCTCTTGCTGTCCAATACGGTAATGGCATTGTCTTTTTCGCTTGAGATAAAAACCGCACCGGTCTGCTTTGCCCACGTTGAAGTGGAAGCGATGGCCGTTACTGCGCAGACGAGAACGAGTGAAGCCAGCTTGTTTGTCATTGCTTACCTTTTTAAATCCCGTGATGGCTATAGGCTATAGGTAATCATTATTGCGTCAGTTGCACGAATGCGTCAGTCAATGTGGCATGGTGTTTGATCGCCATTAACTGACCTGCGGTGCCGTCGAATTTCACTTGCCCTTTGGCCAGCACGACAATCCGATCCGCCGTCTCTGCTTCATCGACCAAATGGGTTGCCCACAATACGCCCAGCTGCTGCTCGCGGCACAGCGCCTTCACATCCGATAATATTTGCGCGCGTGATGCGGGATCGATTCCGACCGTTGCCTCATCCATTAACAGTAAGGTCGGCATCGTCAATAAAGCGCGCGCCAGTTCGACCTTGCGGCGGCTTCCACCCGACAGATCGCGGGCTCGATCTTTTCTGCGTTCTGTCAGCCCAAATCGCTGCAACCAATGCGCGATGCGCTGTGTGGCATCGCGCCGGGCAATGCCATGCAAGTCTGCCTGAAATTGCAAATTGGCGGCCACAGTGAGGTCGAGATCAAGTGCGGGTTGCTGAAAGACGATGCCCAGATGCGATAGCGCAGCCAGCGGTGTTTTGACGATGTCGATATCGAATATCGTCGCTTCTCCGCTATCGGCGCTGAACAAGCCCGTAAGCATCTGGAAGAGGGTAGTTTTGCCGGCACCATTGGGACCAAGCAGGGCGACGAACTCGCCAGCGGCGACCGACAGGCTGATGTCATCCACGGCCCGGCGCGCACCAAACGATTTGCGGAGATGTTGAACCTTCAACGGATAGGAAACGATGCTCGCTACTCCCGATGACAATCACGCTGCGACACTACAACACTTTCACGAAAATGAACTGGCACCTGCGCGGCGCCAGTTCTTTACTTTCAGGCTGCCACAGGAATGCCGGGCATTGGCATGAAGCCTGGAATGCGCTTCATGCGTTCAATCCATTTCAGAATTAAAACGTAACGACTGAACGGATCGATTTTCCTTCGTGCATCAGATCGAAGGCTTCATTGATTTTTTCGAGAGGCATTACGTGGGTGATCAGATCGTCAATGTTGATCTTGCCATCCATATACCAGTCGACAATTTTGGGTACATCGGTGCGGCCTCTTGCGCCGCCAAATGCGGACCCCTGCCAAACCCGGCCGGTAACCAATTGGAACGGCCGCGTCGAAATTTCCTGACCGGCGCCGACCACGCCGATGATCGTGCTCACTCCCCATCCCTTATGGCAACATTCCAATGCCTGTCGCATCAGATTGACGTTGCCGACGCATTCGAAAGTGTAATCGGCGCCTCCTTTTGTCAAACTTACCAGGTAAGCCACCAAGTCTTCCTGCACCTCTTTCGGATTGACGAAATGCGTCATGCCGAATTTTTCCGCCAGTGCCTTGCGCCCCGGATTGAGATCGACGCCGATAATCATGTCGGCCCCGGCCAGCCGTGCGCCCTGAACCACGTTCAAGCCGATTCCCCCCAAGCCGAACACCACCACTTTTGCGCCTGGTTGCACCTTTGCGGTATAGATCACGGCACCGAGGCCGGTCGTCACGCCGCAACCGATATAACAGACCTTGTCGAACGGAGCGTCTTCGCGAATTTTGGCCAGCGCGATTTCCGGCACGACCGTGTAATTGGCGAAGGTCGATGTTCCCATGTAATGGAACACTTCCTTGCCGCCAATGCTGAAGCGGCTACTTCCATCCGGCATCAATCCTTTGCCTTGCGTGGCTCGGATCGCTTGGCAAAGATTGGTTTTTCGCGACAGGCAATATTCGCATTGCCTGCATTCCGGCGTATAGAGAGGAATGACATGGTCGCCCTTCTTGAGGCTGGTCACCCCAAGCCCGACGTCCACCACGATACCCGCGCCTTCGTGCCCGAGAATTGCAGGAAACAAGCCTTCCGGGTCATCGCCGGATAGCGTAAAGGCATCGGTATGGCAAATGCCGGTCGCCTTGATTTCCACCAGAACTTCCCCAGCTCGTGGACCTTGCAGTTGCACCGTTTCTATTGTTAGGGGAGCTCCGGCCTTATAAGCAACAGCTGCGCGTACGTCCATTTGTTCCTCCTGGGTTATTCAAAAATAAAAATTTTAATTGGTGATGGATGTTGTAGCCAAATGATCCGATTTCGCAATAGCCTTTAAACGGCGTGTTCAAGAGGCTGCACAGTATGAATCCTGCAACGTGTTCTGCCATATCGCTGTTTTCATTGCACCCTCTACTTCCAATAAGGCATTGAACAGGGTAACGTTAACGCCGAGAATCATTTCCACTTTGGGCTACGCAAAAAATGGGCCACAAGAATAATGAATAGAAAATGATTCTGCCATTTCACCATTCTGCCACCAAGGCATCCGCCCCATTCAAGGAGATAACATGCTGGAAATTGCGGCAAATCACATCAGGCATGTGCATTCAGTTGTGCAGAGCACATTGACGTCTGATGAAGCCGCAATCAAAAGCCCGATTACTCGCTCCTGGATTCGGTGCCTCAATGAATATCGTTTGGATCCTGATAACCGTGATGATCCTCTCGTTGTCAGCCGTACTGAACTCGAAGAGCGCCAGGAACGCATCTCCGATGTGCTGGTAGTTGCAAAAAAAGAGATGGCGAATCTTTATCAGCAATTGGCTGGATCGGGATACGCCATCATGCTGGCGGACTGCGATGGCGTGGTGTTGAATTATTTTTGCGATCCAGCCTTCACTCACGCGGCATCGAAATCGGGCTTGCTGCAAGGCGCAGTATGGACAGAACGCTATCAGGGTACTAACGGCATGGGCACGTGCCTGCTCGAAAAAGCGCCGATTGTGATCCATAAAGACGAACATTTTCTGGCGCGCCATATCCGCATCAGTTCATCGGCAGCCCCCATTTTCAATCACCGTGGCGATATCGTTGCAATACTGGACGCCTCCGGCGAATCGCGCAGCGACCGTCAGCACATTCTTGCATTGATCAACATGTCGGTGCAGATGATTGAAAACCGCGTGTTCCAGTATCAGTTCCGTCACGAATGCCTGGTGCGCTTTCATAGCCGCCCCGAATTCGTCGGCACGCTCAGCGAAGGCGCGATCGCATTCAACGCTGCCGGCACAGTCATTGGCGCGACGCGCAATGCCCTGTTTCAGCTTGGCTTCCGCACGCCTGCCGACATTTACGGCCGCAACATTGCCGAACTCTTTAATGTCCCGTTGGCTGGGTTGATCGAGAGCAGCATTAAAAAAGCGTTCCACCCAACGCCGATTTTTGAAGTGCGGGGAGGCGGGCGCTTTTTCGCGGTAGCCTGCTCCCCCGAATCGTCCGGCCACGAAGCTCGACCCCAGGTGCTGGTGCACGTCTCACGCAAGGAAGAAATCGAATTGCTGGAAGCCCGGCGCACGCCGCTCGACGATCTGGAATTCGGCGATAAGGTCATGCACCATAACATCCAGGCAGCAAAGCGCGTGCTGGAACGCGACGTGCCCATTTTGCTTTACGGTGAAACCGGAACCGGCAAGGAAATGTTCGCCAAGGCCGTCCATTTTTCCGGCAGCCGCGCCAATAAACCTTTTGTCGCCATCAATTGCGCGTCGATCCCCGAGTCGCTGATAGAAAGCGAGTTGTTCGGCTACAAGCCCGGTGCATTTACGGGCGCCAATCGGGACGGGCAGCGCGGCAAGATTTTTCAAGCCAACGGCGGCACACTCTTTCTCGACGAAATCGGCGACATGCCGATTCTGCTGCAGGCGCGGCTATTGCGCACACTCGAAGAACGTGAAGTGCTGCCACTCGGTAGCGAAATCCCGATCAAGGTGGATATCCGCTTAATCAGCGCGACTCATTGCGATTTACCGAAAAAGATCGAGAAAAATGAATTCCGTGAAGACCTTTATTATCGCTTGCAAGGCGTCACCATTTCACTCCCGCCGCTAAGGGCGCGCGCGGACCGACGCAACCTGATTGCACATTTGCTGGCGAAAGAATGCAGCGAAGACAAAAATGTTGAGATGGATGAAAATCTGCTTGATGTTTTTGACCGCTATCGCTGGCCGGGCAATCTTCGCCAACTACGCAATGTCCTGCGCACGATGATTGCGTTACGCGAATCCGATGTATTGACAATAAATGATCTGCCGCCGGATTTTCTCAACGCAGCTGGATTGTGCAAGACATACGACGCACCGCCGGTTGATCCACTGGAAAACCTGAATCTTCTTGAGTCTGCGGAGCGAGAGGCGTTGATCCATGAGTTGAGGCAAAGCCGCTGGAACATCTCGACAGTGGCGAAAAAACTCAAGATTAGCCGCAACACCCTCTACCGCAGAATACAGCGCTTGAATATCAAGGGACTCAACAAGGATGCCGTTGATTGATACCCATTCCATGTCAAAAAAACTTTTTGCCACCTGCTCAGGTTGAAACCTCGCCGCCGCTTATCGTGGCACAGGCGGAAGCCAGCGCACGCGAATTACGATCATCACGGAACAAAATGGGTTTGCCGACGAGCGCCTGCGGCTGCTGAGCGGTTTCAATCGCGCTCAAGATCCGATCGTGATGCGGCGACAGGTCGCACACAGGATCTGCATTGGCAGGGTCTTGCGTAAACAGATACGCCTGGCAACGGCAGCCGCCAAAGTCACGCCCTTTTTCCGGGCAGGAGCGGCAGGGATCTCTCATCCAGCTATCGCCGCGATAGGCATTGAAGGCGGTGGAGTCCTGCCAGATGGATTGCAGACTCGTATCCCGCACATTCGGAAAGGTAAAGCCGGGCAGCATGCGCGCGGCGTGGCACGGCAACGCCATGCCATCGGGCGCAACCGTCATGAACACCGATCCCCAGCCGTTCATGCAGGCCTTGGGACGTTTTTCGTAATAGTCAGGGATAACGAAAATAATCTTCATCTTGTCGCCCGCTTTTTTGCGAAACTGATCCGTGGTCTCTTCCGCACGCGCCAGCTGTTCTCGGGTAGGCAATAGGTGATTCCGGTTTTCCCAAGCCCAGCCGTAGTATTGCGAATTGGCGAGCTCGACATATTCCGCCCCCATTTTTTCCGCCATCTGAAGAATATCCTCGACATGATCGATATTCTGCCGATGCAGCACCACGTTCAGCACCATCGGGTAATCGTGCGCCTTGATTAACTGCGCCACTTTGGACTTCAGATCAAACGTGCGTGTATGACTGATGAAGTCGTTCAATTCGCGCGTGCTGTCCTGAAAAGAGAGCTGGATGTGATCGAGCCCGCCATCCTTGAAGGCGCGAATACGCTTTTCCGTGAGCCCGATGCCGGACGTGATCAAGTTGGAGTAGTAACCAAGCCGGCGCGCTTCCGCCACCAGGATTTCCAGGTCGTCGCGCATCAGCGGTTCTCCGCCGGAAAATCCGAGCTGCGCAGCACCCAGCGCCCGGCCTTCGCGCAGCACGCGCAGCCAGTCGTCTGTATCAAGTTCGTTATCGAGACGCGTGTAATCGGTCGGGTTATAACAAAACATGCAATGCAGCGGGCACTTGTAAGTCACTTCCGCCAACAGCCATAACGGACCGGCGGGACGAGGCGGAACGATTGCGTCACTCGATGATTCTGTCGCCGTCACAATTGACCTCTATCGCGTTGGAGGAGGGCGGATACTGGCGTGCCCTTGCCAGGCTTTTGCGCCTTGATCAGCGTGAGCGTTTCATCCATGCGCAGTTTGTCTTGCGCTGCCGCGTCGCTCTGCTGTTGGCCGCCGGACAATGACGAGCGCACTTGGTAAATACCGCCCGGAACCTGGCTGCTGAGGATAAACACATAGCGTTTGTTCAGATATTTTTCGAATCGTTCACGCATCGGATCATTCAGATACGGTTGGATGCTGACTTCCTGTCCAGCTACCTGTTTACCTTCGTGGGAAAAATTCACTTGTTGCATCTGTGCCGCTTCCGCCAATGCCAACCTGATGCGGTTGCGAAAGTAATTTGACGAGCCGCCAGTCAAGCGCTTCATTAAGTGCATCGACATCGATGCGGCTCCATCCGGCTTGATTTTGTCCACGTCCAAGTGAACCTCATCGTCAAAAGACGATTCCGCGCTCGCGTCTTTCTTGTAGGTATAAGCCAACGCCATTGACTCATGGATATTTTGCAAATGGCGGGCTTGGAATAGCAGCGCCTCTGCCGCAGATATGTCCTGGGCTGCTGCCATTTGTGCAGCAAGCATGCATGTGCCGGAGGATAGTGCGGCTGGACATGAAAACGCGTGAATAATGTATCGGACACTATTAGATGCAGATTGGTATAACGTCCACGTAAAAATTCATTGCGTTACATTGCTTTATAAAGCGGCGCATCGGCTCATCGAATCGATGCGCAATTAAAATTCAAAAAAGGGGCAGTCATGCTGGAATTGATCAGTGAACATGCATGTTTCGGTGGTACTCAACGATTTTATCGGCATCAATCCAAAGAAATCGGATTGCCCATGCGCTTCTCGGTATTTCTCCCGCCGCAGGCGCAAACCGGGAAAATACCCGCATTGTTTTATCTTGCCGGACTGACCTGTACTGAAGAAACCTTCATGATCAAAGCGGGTGCGCAACGGGTAGCTGCGGAACTGGGCGTGATATTGATTGCACCCGACACCAGTCCGCGTGGCGCCAGCATTGCAGGTGAAAACGGCAATTGGGATTTTGGCGTCGGCGCGGGCTTTTATGTGGATGCGACCGAAGCGCCTTGGAATGCGCATTACCGCATGTATAGCTACATACAGGAATTGTACGAAACGGTGATTCAAGCCTTTCCGATAGAGCGGAGCCGCATCGGTATTTTCGGCCATTCGATGGGTGGACATGGGGCGTTGGTGCTGGCGTTGCGCAATCCCGGCCTGTTTCGTTCCGTATCTGCATTCGCTCCCATTGCCGCACCGAGTAAATGTCCTTGGGGGAAAAAAGCATTTTCCGGGTATTTGGGCAGCAATGAAAAAGACTGGCTTCAATACGATGCCAGCGCACTCATGGCGGATCAGCAATCTCCTTTCCCGGAAGGCATCCTGATCGATCAGGGATTGAGTGACAAGTTCTTGCCGAATCAGCTATTTCCCGAAGCGTTTGAAGCGGCATGCAAAAACGCGCAACAGCCTTTGCAATTGCGTCGGCATGCCGGCTACGATCATGGCTACTACTTCATTGCCAGCTTCATCGAAGAGCATATTCGATTTCACCATAAAAGACTGACTGGTTGAACGGTGACGGAGGACGCTCACTGTAGGGCGGTTTGCGCTTCGATGTAAGGTAGGGTGCGCCTCGCGCACCGGTGCTCTTGCGACGGTATCGGTGCGCGAGGCGACCCTACAATCCGCTCTAACGTTTAACTTGAGTCGGATCCGGCGCTTGCAAAACCAACCCGGCAACTGGCTGCAGTTTGTCTCGTTTCTTGTACTTGATCTCCACGTCAAGCCCGGCTTTTCGGAAAAGCTCTGCCACTTTTTCCATTTGCCTCTCGTTCCGGTCGATAAATTTGGAGTAGCGTCCCGAAGCGTTGTTGATCAGGAACTTTCCAAACGATGGGGCGTTCGAGGAGCTTATGAATTTCAGTTCTCCCGAAATCCGCGCCCGTCCGCCGCCTAGCTGTGTGGGATGGCCGACATATTGCGGTTTCGTGTTGTCTTTGGCGTTATTCTCGATCGAGGCCTCTTCGGAAATGATGAGGCGACCAAGCTTGCCGGCAGTCCAGATATATTTTTTCCCACTCTTGAGTTTCTCAAGATCCACAGCAGGAAAATTTTCAAAGTTGCCATGTGCGTCCGGAATAAAGATACGATCCTTGTCCTTGAGCATCAACGGCGTACCGGCGTCATCGACTTCCCAGTCCTTGAGTGCCGGCTCGCCGCGTCTGAATGGCCACTGAAGCGAGCCGAAATCTGTATCGAGCTGACGCGCCTTATCAGTGCCAAGCATGGTGGCAACCGAAGGTGCGGTTGCATGAGCCGGGGGTGGTGACATGCTTCTCGCTCGGACTGCGCCATCGGCGCGTGTGGGAGAAGAGGAAGTGCTTCGCACGAGGGTGCGTCCCCGTGCCTCTCCAGGCGGAAGCTTCCGGGTGGGAGGCTCTTGCCAATCACGGGGCATGGTGGCCTCCATGCTCAGGTTTTCGATACGGCATTGTTCTATCTGATCAGGAAAGACGCGCAAGCCAGGATTGTCATCGAGCAGGAGCGTCTTTAGTAACGGCAGTTCGGACAGACATGCCGGCCATGTATCGATCGAACAGGACGAAGCATCGATGCTGCGTAATTCAACGCACTTATCTAAATCCTCCGGAAATTTCCGTAATTCGAGGTTCTTGCTGACATTCAATTCCTGAAGTTTGGAGAGATGCGACAGACCTGGTGGGAGCTCCGTCAGATCCAACTGCGACAGATCCAAAGACGTGTTGTTGGGGGCCACGTATGTCTGCAACACGCGCTTTGCCGCTTTCAGCCTTCCGGATTGTTCTTCCCCTGTTGCATTGCCACACCAATCTTCCAATGAGGTAATCCATTGGGGTGGGGCTTTCCCGCGTCCAATTATCAGACGGGGGCTGGAGTCAACGCTCAAGCGGAATGACTGCATGGGGAAATTGCCCACTTTTATCATGATCATCTTTCGTAATTCGTAAAAACAATCAATGAGTAGCGAAATTAAGCGGCTAGTTCCATTTTGCAATTGGACTGCGTTAAAAATCTGACCGACTGCCGATAATCAAAATTCCCTTATTTATTCAGCAGAAATAAATGCTTTCCGCGTTCAGCGTGCACGCTTTCTTTCGAGATTGCGCGCAGACACATGGCGACCGTCCCTGCAAACGCTTCATCGTACCAAGGGGGGGCGTCGCTGACGATGCCGTCCAGCATGACTACTTAATAAGCAAATACAACAAAACGCTAAATCGGCGAGCTGAAGTGGAACTTGTCGAGTCCGCCTGCCACACATAACATCTACATAAAAAATACAGATGCCATATGCGTCCTATTACCAAACTCGGTTGTTTGCCATGCATCGCTCCCCGTTCCGAGTCTCAATCTCAGCCTGTCAACACGAACAATTCTCAAATCGCGCCACCCTTGCCAGCAACGTCTGCCAACCGAAGCACGCACCCGGTTTACGCTCAAGGACGCCAATCTCGTAATCCAGTCTTGTCTGGGCAGGGCAATTCAAGCTGGAGAGCTTCATTGCATGAATCAGCAACACAAGACGCGCCGGCTGCAGCCAATCATGTCCCGCTGCTACAACGAAGTGCATCATGGAACGGCAATCCGACGGGCTCGGTGAAGTCGCTCCCATTCAATCCTGAGATGCTTCATCTGATGGCGTCAAAAACCGGAAAAGAGTCAAAGACACTGAAGTTCGGGACACCCGAATTTCCGCGCATAAAAAACGGGGAACCGCCCATCAAGCTATTCGAGCGCGAAGGCAACGCCTCCACCGGGAAGGTGAGGGTGAATGAAGCGCGATTCTTTATTGCTGAAAATAAAGGCATTTCAACTGAGTTGATTAAAGCAATAGAAAGTGTCAGGAATGGAGGGCGTCCTCTTGTATTCGGCATGGATCTCGTCGGACAGTTTATAGGTGCGCCAGAAACACAGGTGCTTGATGCGACAGATAAATACGGCAAACCCATAGGAGCCTTTCTGGGGCACGTAGCCCTCAATGGCGCCCAACAATTGAGGATGTCTGGAGAGATCTCAATGATGCCGTACGAAAAAGACCACCCTCGCCATGATCCTGAAAATCCGGAGAAAAAGCGACTCGTACTGATTAATAAATCCGGGCGATATGGCAGGGAGGGAGTGCGAACTGAGCAGCAGTTGAAAAATATCGCGGCCTTGATCGAAAAAGCAGGAGTCCTGATGGATGAGGTTATCTTCAGACAGAAAAAAAATGGGGAAGTGACCGATACCTTATTGTTCCAGCGTGAATAGCATGCCGAGGGTATAAATAGTTTTGTGTAAACGGTCATTTGGCAGGACACTGCCACCCTCAAGGAGAAATCATGACCGTACCAAAGCGCACCAAGCGGGCCAAGCCCGCGATAGCTTGCATGTGCCAACACCTATCGCGGGGTGGCGCAGGCAATTCGTGCGGCCTGCCACACGCCTGCGGAACGGTTTGCGCTTGCAAGCGGATCGCCGCCCGGCGCAAATGCGCCCCGCAAGGGAGGCCCGCTCCTGCAAAAAATACCGTGTAGAAATCACAATTGATTTTGCCCGATTACTTATGGAGTGGGAAATTTGGTTAGCGCTTAGGCGGGATTGCCCTCCTCATCCAGCGCCAGTTCCTTAAACGTATCCCACACCGGCAGGATATTGGTGTCGAGGTAATTGTTGAGTTGTGCTTGCGTCACTCTCGGATGCTCGGCATGCATGGTGCGGGTGAGCGCGGTGCGGAAGGCCTTCTGCAAAGCATCGTCTGCCAAATCGGGGGCCTGCTGCGCGATGTCGTGCAAGGTGCGCTTCGCTACCGGGAACGTGGCATCACGGATTTGTTCAGTGGTGAGTCCAACAGGAGTCGCGCCGATGATGTCAGGATTGTCTTGAGCATATTGTGACAGGGGCATGCCGATCATTTGCAAGACTTCTTCGATATGACGGGTATCGCAGAAATTCTTGCCGTTAGCGAGGAGGCCGATGAGAATGTTCAAGCCATTCTCTCGTGCTTGGTCGCGTTGGGCGTCAGGTGTGCGTGCCCATTGCGCTTCCATCGCAAGAACGACGTAAGAGAGCACGTGGCCTGACGAGTAGCGGAAATTATTGACGTACTTCTTACTCGGCTTATAGCCTTTCTCGAACATGGTCCGAGCGACATCGAGGGCGACAGGATAGCGGGGATGGTGCGCGGCATGGTGCTCAAAAGTGTCAAACAAGCGCTTCTCGATGGTCTTCATTTCAGCACGCTGTTGCGCAGTGGAGCCTTTCAGGTTGACGGGGAATTGGTTAGCCAGTTCGTCGAGCCGCCGCTTGAAGGCGTTCGTGAGGGGCTGCTGATGGACATCCATGCGCTCAGCAGCAGCCACCCGGAGGGCATCATCTATAGCGCGCAGGATAAGTTGCGGCACTGCTTTTCCCCTTGCGCTGCGTTGGCGGATCTCCGCACGTACCGCAATAATTTCTGCGTCGGGCAAGGGGTTGTCTTGTAAATCGATGGTGGTTCCTGCAGGTAAACCGAGCAATACACGGGGCACGGTGGTGAATTGGTTGTTACGCAGCCAAAGCCAGCGTAGTTTGGGCAGTTTATCGATTCCACCAGGCAAGGTGGTGAGCTGGTTGTTATCCAGGAAAAGTGTTTGTAGATTGGTCATTTTCCCGATTCCATCAGGCAAGGCGGCGAGCTGGTTGTTATGCAGCTTAAGTGTTTTTAGATTGGCCAGTTGCGCGATTTCATCAGGCAAGGTGGTGAGCCGGTTGTTATGCAGCTTAAGTGTTAGTAGATTGGGCAATTGCCCGATTTCACCAGGCAAGTCGGCGAGCTGCTTGTTATCCAGTTCAAGTGTTTGTAGATTGGCCAGATCCCTGGCAGTAGGGTCCTGAATGTTCAGTTGGGAATAACATTTCTCCCGAAAATCATGCATTCGTGTGATATGACGTTCCACGCTTTCAGGTGCATAACGATTCGCTTGCAAATCTGCCAGGATGTTTTTCGCATAGAGGCTCTGGGGGGCGGGATTGGCAAAAAGTTCTTTGAACTTTGCGATTGATTCTTCAGAGCAGCCTGCTTCGCGCATATTGCTTTCCAGTTGATCCAAAAACGGGAGAAGGCCAAATAGCTTTTTGAAGTCAAGATTAAACCTTTGCATCCAATGGACCCCCGACTGGAACAGGTCCGGTGCCGATGGCGGAGAGGGCATGTGTTGCGCAACGGATGATGCGTTGGATGTGCCGGCATTGTCCGGGAGTGCATTTTGCGAATTGTGCGCTGTCGCTGCTGTTGATGGCGGAGGGCTTCTCATGGTCGTTCTCGCCGAAAAAATTAAATGGAGGCTTGATAGTGCGCAGCGCGGGAAGACGGCTCCTACGCTGCCAAGTTCCATGAGTGGCGGCAAAGGGCATTCAGTTCCAATGGAGGGTATAACTAGTTTTGTATAAACGGTCATTTGGTAGGCCACTGCCACCCTCAACGAGAAACCATGACCGTACCAAAGCGCACCAAGCGGGCCAAGCCCGATCCTGAACTGGTCAAGCTGACCTACAGCCTGCTTGCCAATTACCAGAAACCGGAAGACCTGATCGGCGAAAACGGCCTGCTCAAGCAATTGACCAGGATGCTCGTCGAGCGTGCGCTGGAGGCCGAGATGCACGACCATCTCGGCCACGATAAGAACGGCACGGCGACCAACGAGAATCCCTGCAAAAAAAGCGGGGCTGCCCCTACCAGCAAGATGAGCTAAATAGTCATGCAAAAGAAATGGTGAGTTGGTAGGAGCGGGGCTTGTCCGCGATTGGTGCGCCGACTATCGCGGACAAGGCCAGCTCCCACAAAAAACGTCGAATGGCCATCATTGTTATCAAGCATCTTCCCTCTACTACGGTCGTTTAATACCATGGTGGGCTTTTGATCTCGTCACGAAGTAAGCTCACGAAGTATCGAGGCGTTTGCGGCAATTAATTCTTCGCGCCTCTGTTCCGGTATCAAATTTAGCCGTCTGATATACACCTTGACCGTCTCTGTATATCCCTTTTCCATAGCAAAACGAAGTGCGGGAGCACCGGCACTAATCTGCTTGATACGTTCCTCTTCCGGTACCGATGCCAATAGTTCGCAATACTCGTCGACCGCCTCCGTATATCCATTTTCGATGGCCTTGGAGAGTGGGGGGAACATGGCTAAGACAGCTGCCGCCGCAAAATTAAGCTTTTTAAAGGCAATGAGTTCGATACGCTGATTCTCCGGTATCAAGGCCAACAATTCGCCATATGCCTTGACCGCATCTCCATGCCCATGGATGATCGCTCCGTAGAGTGCCGGGATACCCATGTTCGTTGCCGCAATGAGTTCGATGCGACGATTCTCCGGTATGAGCCCCAGCAGCTCGCCAAACGACCTGATTGCTTCTCCATGTCCTTCCTGCATGGCTGTAAAGAGCGCAGAAACCCCTTGAGGATTTTTTCCTTGAAGTAGCTTGATCTGTTGCTTCTCTGGCAGTTTTTCCAGCAGGGGACGCAATTGCCTCAGGTTTCCAGCAAAACCGTTTGCCATCAAATGCCATACAGCAGTTGGGTCGACCCTCTCGATCTGGATGCACGTCGTTAGTGTCCTTCCGGCAGCGGAGCTTGGGGATGCTGTTGTGCTTGCCTGGGCATCCTTCTGGCGCTCGGAGCGAACAAAAATGGTTGACATGCCATTGGCTTCGGGAAAGTAACTATGCAGCCTGTCGTCCGTCTCGACATAGGATGCCATCGTCTGCCTTTCAAAGGTTCGCAAACTGCCCGCTTTGCTGCGCGTGCCATTCGTAGTGGTATTCGGATCGAAGAACTTCACCACATAGGATCTCTTACCCTCCTTGTCCTCTTTGATCCTCAACCCGAGATTCATCGCGTGGTTGGTCGACTCAAGCAGCATCAGCCTGGTCGGATTGCGTCCCTTTTCCATCGCCTCTTCCATCCCGGCAAACTGGCCAGAGAGAAACTGCCCGAACTTTGCGTTGTCGATCAGGTGCGTTTCCGACGCCTGCGCCTTCAGAGCCAGATATTTCTGCTGACTGTCGGGCTTCACATTGCTTTTGATTTCCCTCGCGCTTTGGAATTTATCGTAGCTGAATTTGATATGCGGATCCCGCGCCTGCTCCTCTTGCTGGTAGGTCGCCAGGTGCCGGCAGACGATCTTGCCCTGAAAGTTGCCGAAGTCCGCTGCGCCGTTGAGGTTTTTTGGCGCCCCCGGCTTCAGAGATAGGTAAGGAAATTCTTTGAGCACTGTGGATAATCCCGCATCCTTGAGCGCGAGCGCTTTTTCCAAGGGTGACGGATATTGCGGCATTGGCTCCGCGCCTGTGGCGAGCGCCCACGCTTGCTGCCACATTGAGGGTTGCCGAGGCCTGGCCAGTATCGTCAACATATCCTGCGGGCGTAAAATCAGCAAACCGCGCAAGATATCGCATCGATTCTGTCTTATTGCATCGAGCCAGACGGTGCGCGTGTTGCGCCCTTTCGCCTCGCGGTCCAACAAGGTTTGGGCGTCGTCGTGTTTGCCATTTCGAATGGCGCGGTCAAGATCGCTCCACCGCTGTTGGCCCTGTTGATTGTGATTTGCATAAAGCTGGGTTTGCCACCGCACGGAGATCAGCACTGCGCGCATCTTGGCCGAGGGCGGAATGCGCGCCTGCTCCGGATTCGCCCCCTTGCTCAGTAAACAACGCACCAATCCCGCATCCTCGTGCCAGATCGCAAGGTCGAGCGCGCTCCGGCCTTCCTTGTCAGGCGCATTGAGATCGAAGCCTTGTTGCTTAAGCGCCTGCTCGATCAGTGCTTGCCGAATCTGGCTGGAGGAGGAATACCGATCAACATCGTCCAGTAAAGTCAGAATGGCTTCGTGGAAGGCATTTTTTTCGCCGGAGAGGTCTGCCTGCAGGGACGGCAGCGTTTCTTTCACTGCATGCACACCATCACGCTCAATGGCATCCATGGCCTTGTTGATGGCAGTCTGCCTGGATGATTCCTTGGGATCAAAAGAGGGGACATTATTTGCCGAGCCTACGGACGTTACGGAACGAGAAAGCATAAGAATCCTTTTGTAAAAATGAATGCGTTAACAAGGAGTTCAGACGCAATGCCGCTCCTTCTCATATGATGAAACCGGATTGCCGCCGCCCATGCAGCGACTATTCATCCAACGATAAGTAGCAAAAGGCGATGCCGAGTTCCATTTCCCGGAAAAGTTAACGAAGTAGGCGCGGCAAGCCCACGAGTGGCTGGGTGCGAACGGGGGGGGATTGGAGCGGTTTGCGCTCCGATGTAAGGTGGGGCGCAACCGGTGCTCTTGCGACGGTATCTGTGCGCGGGGCGCCCTTGCAAGGCGCGCACAGGCTTGCAAGCCTGTGTCGTTCCGCAGGCGGATCAAAGGAGTGTCGCCTTGCAAGGCGACACCGTTGCGCAGGCGTGGGAAAGGAGTATTGCCTTGCAAGGCAATACCGTTACTCAGGCGGATCGCATGCGATCCGAATTCCCTGCTCACCCCTACAGTGATTTGAATCCGTTTCTAGACGCACCAAGTAAAAGGCCCCGGAAGAAAACTTCCGGGGCCTTTTCGTTAGCGGTTCACGTTCCTATTCTTCGCGTATCCAGATCTGGGTTCGCCCCAGCACCGGCACTCCGATGTAACCACGCACGCTAAGCTTTTTGCCGCCGTCAACCAGCGACATTTTGCTTTTGTAGGTTTTGCCATTGTTTGGGTCGAGAATCTGGCCGCCATTGTATTCCTTGCCCTCCTGCTTCATGCCTGACAGGATGGTCATGCCAATGATCGGCTGATTTTTTTGGGGGCCCTCGCATTTATCGCATTTCGGATTTTGTTCACCGTCTCCGTCGAGGAACAGTTTCTCGATCTTTCCCTTGAACTCACCTTGGCCTTCCGTAATGCGGATTAATGCTTTCGGCTTGCCGGTCCGGTCATCAGTGTGCTTCCACAGACCAACCGGCGATACATCTTGCGCCAAAGCAGTTAAAGAATGCAATAAGGTTGCGGCCATCACTCCAAACAATAATCGATGCATGCATTTTCCTTGATGCTGAATATGTTCATTAGTATTCAGCATCGACGCATCAGGCTTTTTGCAATTTATCAAATTGTTCGCGAAGTTTGTCCACGGTTGCTGAAAAATTCACCAAGCGTTCTTTTTCCTGAGCAACCACTTGTGCTGGAGCACGTGCGACGAAGCTTTCGTTGCCAAGTTTTGCATTGGCTTTTGTGATTTCACCTTCCAGCCGTGTGATTTCCTTCGACAGGCGCTCGCGTTCGGCGGCGATATCAATTTCGACTTTCAGCATCAGTTTCGCATCGCCCACGATGGAGATCGGCGCAGGTGACTCGGGTAGTACATCGACCACTTGCACTTCCGATAGCTTTGCCAGTGCCTGGAGATAGGGCGCGAACGATTGCAATTGCGCTTTGTTGCCGACGGCCGTGGCTTCGATGATCAGCGGCACACGCAAGGCCGGTGACAATTGCATTTCGCCACGCAGATTACGACAGGCATCGGTCATCGATTTCAGTTGAGTCATCCAGCTTTCCGCCTGCTCGTCGATCTTTTCCGGTTGCGGCAATGGATATGCCTGGCGCATGATCGAGTCGCCCGCCGGGTCGAGCTTGCGCCCGGACAGTGGCGCAACGGTTTGCCACAGCGTTTCGGTGATGAACGGAATGATCGGGTGCGCGAGGCGCAGCACGGTTTCCAGCACGCGCAATAGCGTGCGGCGGGTGGCGCGTTGCTGGGCTTCGCTGCCGTGCTGGATTTGCACTTTCGCGACTTCAAGATACCAGTCGCAATATTCATCCCAGATGAATTTGTAGACGGCGGATGCGATATTGTCGAAGCGATAGTCGGCAAAACCTTTTTCGACTTCCGCTCCGGTACGCTGCAACAGTGACACGATCCAGCGATCCGCTTGCGAAAAATCCAGATAGCCGCCGGGGGCGCAGGCGTCGGCACCGTGCTCTTCAATACCGCAATCCTTGCCTTCGGTATTCATCAGCACGAAGCGGGTGGCATTCCACAGTTTGTTGCAGAAATTACGATACCCTTCGCAGCGATTTAAATCGAAATTGATGTTGCGGCCGAGCGATGCGTAGCTTGCCATGGTGAAGCGCAATGCATCGGTGCCGAACGCCGCGATACCGTCCGGGTATTCCTTGCGCGTTGCTTTCGCGATGCTTTCCGCCTGCTTCGGATTCATCAGGCCGATAGTGCGTTTCGCCACCAGTGACCCGACATCGATGCCATCGATCAGGTCGATCGGGTCGAGCGTATTGCCTTTCGACTTCGACATCTTTTGGCCGCTGCTGTCACGGATCAAGCCGTGAATGTACACATCCTTGAACGGCACTTTGCCGGTGAAGTGCGTGGTCATCATGACCATGCGCGCAACCCAGAAGAAGATGATGTCGAAACCGGTTACCAGCACCGACGACGGCAGGAACATCTTGTAGTCCGGCGTTTCTTCCGGCCAGCCGAGCGTGGAGAAGGGCACCAGTGCGGACGAGAACCAGGTGTCGAGCACGTCGTCATCGCGCCTGATCGCTTTGCCACCGGCTTTTGCTTGTGCTTCTTCCTCGCTGCGCGCGACGTAGATATTGCCTTCGTCGTCGTACCACGCCGGAATCTGGTGGCCCCACCACAACTGACGCGAGATGCACCAGTCCTGGATATTGTTGAGCCACTGGTTGTAGGTGGTGCTCCAGTTTTCCGGAATGAATTTGACTTCGCCGTTCGCCACTTTTTCGAGCGCCACTTCGGCAATCGATTTGCCGGGGAAGTGTGTGCCTTCCGGTGCCGGTTTGCTCATCGCGACAAACCACTGGTCGGTCAGCATCGGCTCGATCACTACGCCGGTGCGGTCGCCGCGCGGCACCATCAATTTGTGCGGCTTGACCAATTCGAGCAAGCCTTGTGCTTCGAGGTCGGCGACGATTTGCTTGCGCGCCGCGAAGCGGTCCATGCCTTGATACTTGGCCGGCGCGTTCTCATTGATCTTGGCGTCGAGCGTGAAAATGCTGATTTGTGCCAAGTGGTGGCGCTGGCCGACTGCATAGTCGTTCATGTCATGCGCCGGCGTAATCTTCACGCAACCGGTGCCGAATTCCTTGTCCACATAGTCATCGGCAATGATCGGGATTTCGCGGCCGGTCAGCGGCAATGTCAGCGTCTTGCCGATCAGTGCCATGTAGCGCTCATCGGTCGGATCGACCGCGACCGCGACGTCGCCCAGCATGGTCTCGGGACGTGTCGTTGCAACCGTCAAATACCCGCTGCCATCCGTCAACGGATAGCGGATAAACCACATCGAGCCGTCTTCTTCCTCGGACACGACTTCCAGGTCGGACACCGCAGTACCCAGGACCGGGTCCCAGTTGACCAGGCGTTTGCCGCGATAGATCAAGCCTTGCTCGAACAAGCGCACGAAGACTTCGGTGACGCCTTTCGACATGCGTTCGTCCATCGTGAAATACTCACGGCTCCAATCGGTCGATGCGCCTAGGCGGCGCATCTGGCCGGTGATGGTCGAGCCCGATTGCTCTTTCCACTCCCACACTTTTTCAAGGAATTTTTCACGGCCCAGATCATGGCGCGAGACTTTTTGCGCGTCGAGTTGGCGCTCAACCACAATTTGCGTCGCGATGCCGGCATGGTCGGTACCCGGAATCCACGCGGTATTGAAGCCGCGCATGCGGTGATAACGGGTCAAGCCATCCATGATGGTCTGGTTGAACGCGTGACCCATGTGCAGCGTGCCGGTCACGTTGGGCGGCGGCAACTGAATGCTGAAAGATGGCTTGTCGGCGACGGTGGTTGCGGTGTAATAACCGCGTTTTTCCCACTCGTTACGCCAGTATTTTTCAATGTCGGCGGGCTCGAAAGACTTGGCTAATTCCATGATTTGGCTTATGTTTTTGCGAAACTACGCATTATAAAGGAGTGCGTAGCTGACTTTGCGGACCAGGGGCGTATAATTCGCCAAAGTCGCCGCAGGGCGACTTAACGCTAGGGGTCCTGGCTGGCTTGAAATGTGCAAGCAGTCGGGTGAGAAACACCCTTGAACCTGATCTGGATAATGCCAGCGAAGGGAAGCATTCGGAAAGCACTTCTCCGCCTTTCCATCTTCTCCTTCGCTATTTTGAAGTTTTAGCAAAGGAATAGCATGAGCGCCAACCCCCAATTTCTCGCCGCAACCGCCCACGTGGACGAAGCCGCGATCCAGCCGCTGCCGAACTCTCGCAAGATATACGTCCAAGGTTCGCGCCCGGATATCCGCGTACCGATGCGTGAAATTACGCAATCCGATACGCCCGCTTCTTTTGGCGCAGAAAAAAATCCGCCGATTTATGTGTACGACACGTCCGGTCCTTACACCGATCCTGCGGTCAAGATCGATATCCGTTCCGGCTTGCAATCCGTGCGCGGCACCTGGATTGCCGAGCGTAATGACACCGAAGAACTGACCGGACCGACATCGGCCTACGGCGTCGAGCGCCTGAACGATCCAAAGCTGGCCGAACTGCGCTTCAACCTGCAACGCAAACCGCGCCGTGCGCTGGCAGGCAAGAACGTATCCCAGATGCACTATGCGCGCCAGGGCATCATCACGCCGGAAATGGAATTCGTCGCAATCCGCGAAAACCTGCTCCGCAAGGAATACCTGGAAAACCTGAAAGCGTCCGGCCCGATGGGCAACAAGCTGGCCGATCTGATGGGGCGTCAGCATCCGGGGCAATCATTCGGCGCGGCCATCCCGGCCGAGATCACGCCGGAATTCGTGCGTTCCGAAATCGCGCGCGGCCGCGCGATCATCCCGGCCAACATCAACCATCCGGAAGTCGAGCCGATGATCATCGGCCGCAATTTCATGGTGAAGATCAATGCCAACATCGGCAATTCGGCGGTCACCTCGTCGATTGGCGAAGAAGTCGAAAAGATGACGTGGGCGATCCGCTGGGGCGGCGACAACGTGATGGATCTGTCGACCGGCAAGCACATTCACGAAACGCGCGAATGGATCATCCGCAATTCGCCGGTGCCGATCGGGACCGTGCCGATTTATCAGGCGTTGGAAAAGGTCAACGGCAAGGCCGAAGACCTGACTTGGGAAATTTTCCGCGACACACTGATCGAACAAGCGGAGCAGGGCGTCGACTACTTCACGATCCACGCTGGTGTGCGTCTGCAATATGTACCGCTGACCGCCAATCGCATGACCGGCATCGTGTCGCGCGGCGGCTCGATCATGGCCAAGTGGTGCCTCGCGCATCATGAGGAATCGTTCCTGTACACGCATTTCGAAGACATTTGCGAAATCATGAAAGCGTATGACGTGTCGTTCAGTCTGGGCGACGGTTTGCGTCCAGGGTCGATCTATGACGCCAACGATGAAGCGCAACTGGGCGAACTGAAAACGCTGGGCGAACTGACGCAGATCGCATGGAAGCACGACGTGCAGGTGATGATCGAAGGCCCCGGCCACGTGCCGATGCATTTGATCAAGGAGAATATGGACCTGCAACTGGAGCAATGCCACGAAGCGCCGTTCTACACGCTCGGCCCATTGACCACCGACATCGCACCAGGCTACGACCACATTACGTCCGGCATCGGCGCCGCGCAAATCGGCTGGTACGGCACCGCGATGCTGTGCTATGTGACGCCGAAAGAGCACTTGGGATTGCCGAACAAGGTCGATGTGAAGGACGGCATCATCACGTACAAGATCGCCGCGCATGCCGCTGATCTCGCCAAGGGGCATCCGGGCGCGCAGATCCGCGACAATGCACTATCGAAAGCGCGCTTCGAATTCCGCTGGGAGGACCAGTTCAACATTGGTCTCGATCCCGACAAGGCGCGTGAATTCCATGATGAAACGCTGCCGAAGGATTCCGCGAAAGTTGCGCATTTCTGCTCGATGTGCGGCCCGCATTTCTGCTCGATGAAGATCACGCAGGAAGTGCGCGATTACGCAGCCAAACAAGGCATCTCCGACATCCAGGCCTTGAAACAAGGGATGGAAGTCAAGGCGGTCGAGTTTGTCAAAAACGGCGCGGAAATTTATCGCAAGCAGTAACGATGATGGATATTGAATTGAACGGTGCGCCGCATCCGATCGCGGAAAATCAGAACGTGCAAGACTTGATTGCGTCATTGGCGCTCACCAATCAAGCGCTTGCTGTCGCAGTCAATCGTGAAGTGGTACCGCGCCATTTGTGGCTGCAACGTGTACTGCAAGCGCGTGACCGCGTCGATATCGTTCGCGCGATCGGCGGCGGATGAATGCATAAAGAATGTTCCCTCCCTTTCAAGGGGAGGGCTAGGGTGGGGATGGGTTAAGTCCGCAGCATTAAACCCATCCCCATCCCAGCCTTCCCCTTGAAGGGGAAGGAGCCTCTAACGCAGAAGATGGATGGGCTAAAAATGCAAGGTCAAACAAACGCTTTCACCAAACCCGCATCAAGGGATCTGCGAAAAGCGATGACCGATGCAGAGCGAAAGTTATGGCAGCGTTTGCGCGGTGAACAACTGGGCGTTAAATTTCGCAGACAGCATCCATTTGGGAACTATGTATTGGATTTTGTTTAGAGCGGTGTTTGGTCATTGAAGTTGATGGTTCTCAGCATGCTGAAGAGCAGGAGTGCGACGAAAAGCGAACTGCACAATTACGTGTGCCAGGGTTTACCGTTCTGCGTTTTTGGAACAACGAAGTACTGAATGAAACAGACGCGGTCTTGCAAGCTATCTGGGATGTTTTGAACCCATCCCCACCCCGACCCTTCCTTTGAAAGGGTGGGAGTAAGACACAGGAGTAAGGTATGAATCTGAACGATCACCCGCAGCAATCCAATCAGCAAGAAGGCCTGACCATCGCCGGCAAGACCTACCGCTCGCGACTGCTGGTCGGCAGCGGCAAATACCGCGACCTGGAAGAAACACGTCTGGCGACCGAAGCCAGCGGCGCGGACATCATCACGGTCGCGATTCGCCGCGTCAATATCGGCCAGGACCCGAATGCGCCGAGCCTGCTCGACGTGGTGCCGCCTTCAAAGTATACGATCCTGCCCAATACCGCCGGCTGCTACAACGCAAAGGATGCGGTGTACACGCTGCAATTGGCACGTGAATTGTTGAACGGGCACAAGCTGGTCAAGCTCGAAGTATTGGGCGATGAAAAAACCTTGTTCCCCAACATGCCGGAAACCCTGAAAGCCGCCGAAACGCTGGTCAAGGATGGCTTCGACGTGATGGTGTACTGCAGCGACGATCCGATCCAGGCGAAGATGCTGGAGCAGATCGGCTGCGTGGCAGTGATGCCGCTGGCGTCGCTGATCGGTTCCGGCATGGGCATCCTGAATCCGTGGAACCTGTCGCTGATCATCGAGCAATCGAACATCCCGGTATTAGTCGATGCCGGCGTCGGCACCGCATCGGATGCGGCGATTGCGATGGAACTCGGTTGCGATGGCGTGCTGATGAATACCGCCATTGCCGGTGCGCGCGATCCGATCCGGATGGCGCGGGCAATGCGTCTGGCAGTGGAAGCCGGGCGCGAGGCGTATCTGGCCGGACGCATTCCGAAACGCTTCGTCGCATCGCCGTCGTCACCGATGGCCGGTCGCGCGGTATGAAGCGGCGCTGCGTGCTGGTGTTTGCCGGCTCCGACCCCAGCGGTGGCGCCGGCATGCAAGCCGACATCGAGACGATCGCGGCCCTGGGCGCGCATCCGTTGTCGGTCATTACCGCGCTGACCGTGCAGGATAACGACCGCGTGTTTTCGGTACACCCGGTACCCGCCTTGCTGGTGCAGCAGCAGACGCAGGCATTGCTGAACAAGATCGACGTCGCCGCAGTCAAAATCGGCATCGTCGGCAATCGCGCCAATGCGGACGCCATTGCTGAAATCGTGAAAATGCTGAAGGTGCGTCAACCCGATTTGCCGGTCGTGTTCGACCCGGTACTAGCCAGCGGTCATGGCGATGCGCTGGCGGCGGAAAATGCGGTGGAAGCGATTGCGCCATTGAGGGCAGTCGCGACCTTGATTACGCCGAACCTGCCGGAAGCGGCGGCATTGTGCGCCGGCGACCGACGTCTGGAGGTACAGGTAGAAGCGTTGCTGCGCGCTTGTCCGCACGTATTGATCAAGGGCGGGCATGGCGTCGATGACGGCAAAGTCACCAACCGCTGGTTTACCGAAGGCGTTTCCCGTTCCTGGACATGGCCGCGTCTGCCGGCGACATTTCACGGTACCGGCTGCACGCTGGCATCGGCCATTGCGACCTTGCTTGCCAATGGCCGGAGCATGGTCGATGCGATCGATCTGGCGCAATCGTATTGCAACGAGGCGCTGGAATCGTCCTACACGATCGCCGACGGCCAGCGTATTCCGAATCGTTCGGTACCATTGCCATTGTTGGAGGGAAATACATGAAAGGCTTGTACATTGTCACGCCCGATTGGGATGACACGCAAAAGCTGCTGGAAATTACGGAACTGGCATTGCGCGGTGGGGCGGCGCTGGTGCAGTATCGGCACAAGAGCGCGAGTCCGGCCTTGCGGCAGGAACAGACGGAATGCCTGCTGGCATTGTGCCGCACCTATCAGCGTCCGTTCATCATCAACGACCATGTTGATTTGTGTCTCGCGCTCGATGCCGATGGCGTGCATGTGGGCGGCACCGATGCATCGGTAGCGCAAGTGCGTGCCACGGTTGGTGCTGGAAAAATCGTCGGCGCATCCTGCTACGGCGATTTGCAGCTCGCGCGCGATGCGTATCGCGCCGGTGCCAGCTATATCGCATTTGGCGGCTTCTATCCATCACGCGTGAAGAAATATCCGGTCACGACATCGCCTGACATCATTGCCCAGGCCAAGGCCGAGATTCCATTGCCAAGCGTTGTGATCGGCGGCATGACGCAAGAAAATTCCGCGCCGCTGGTCGCCTGCGGCGCCGATATGGTGGCAGCCATCAGCAGCGTCTACATGGCAGGCAATCCGGAGTTGGCGGCACGCAGCTTCGCACGGTTGTTTAGCGAAGCGAATTAGAGCGGATTGCAAATCACTGTAGGGTGCGCCCCGCGCACCGATACCGTCGCAAGAGCACCTGTGCGCGAGGCGCACCCTGCCTTGCATCGGAGCGCAATCCGCCCTAACCGCCGGTCGGATAAACGCGAAATTCGCGCACCAGTGCCAGATTGCGCAAGGTTTGCGCCAGCCGCGCCATGTTGTTCGAATCACTGGTGCGAATCACCATCCGATATTCAAACAGCCGTCCGTCATTCCTGATGTGATAGCCCATATTCGCAATCGTAAAACCGTGCTGCGCCAATAGCGCACGCAGTTCGCTTTCCGGCATCGTGTCTTTTCTGTCGAAAGAGATTTCATGATGAGCGTAGGTCTGCGTGGGTATGCGAGTTTCAATGCGCCGGAAGTACGACAGCACGCCCAAGGCCAATGCGGTCGACAAAATCGCCGGAAAATAAAAACCGATGCCGACCATGATCCCGATCGCCGCCGTGATCCAGATCGATGCCGCTGTCGTCAATCCGCGCACGCTGACGTCTTCCTTGTAAATCACGCCAGCGCCGAGAAAGCCGATGCCGGTCATGATCCCCTGCGCCATGCGGGTTGGATCGGTGCGCACCACGTCGCCCGCCATACCGGGTAACCATTTCGACTGGTACAGCGTGATGAGCATCAGCAAACTGGAGGACAGGCATACCAGCGTATGGGTGCGAAAGCCGGCAGCACGGCCGTGGTAGCTGCGCTCCAAACCGATGATGCCGCCGGCAAGGATTGCACCGATCAGGTGGGTGGTGATGATGAGGTAATCCGGGTCCATTCAATCCTGGCGGGTTTGTCGCTGCGGCCGGACAGCGGAATGACGGAATGTCCGGCGTGTGCATCGTCTTGTATGAATTATTTGGATATTCAGATTTTCCTGCGAGGGCCGAATACGCTATCGCGCCTGGCTTGCCGCGAAGGGTGGGCACGCTTTTGCGACCCACGAAAAAGTCGAATGAAACAATTATTTATACTAAATGACCTCAGTCATGCGGGTGCGGCAAATGTGTATCTTGTTTGTCCGCGCGCAAGAAAAGGTCGGCGGCGAGCCACGGTGGTTTTCCTGCGCTTGCTACACGCCGTTGATGTCACGCTCGACTGTCTTGATGAAGATATTCTCCTCCTGCAGCCGATGAAAATAATGTTCTTGAATGAGGTTGCAGTCGTGGTTCAGTGATAGATAGGCGCAGCCAGCTTCCCAGTGGCGGCGCCAATTCGCTTGAGCCCGACAGCCCGCGCGGAATGCAACGGCAACGCCTGACGATCACCACCTCTTCAATGGAACTGAACAGCGTCGCCTGCCACTCATGTACGCATGAAAGCCGCCGGGCTTCAGGCACGCCTGTTTTCAAACGATGCACCTTCATTAGAAGATTCTACATGCTGTCATATCTATTCAACCTCGCGTGGCGTCCAGGCGCTGCGCTCCCAGCCACGGAAACGCCGGCAGAACACGCGGCGATCAAGAATGCAATGGCGCGCCAGGGCGACAATGCCGTACTGCAACAGATCGCCAACGCCACCCTCTCCCCTGACGCATTGCAGGACTTGCTGGCGCATGCCTTCCTGCAAAACCGC
>CBINHE010000054.1:0-28453 GCA_966250375.1 uncultured Oxalobacteraceae bacterium | reverse complement strand
GCTTCGGTATGCTGGCAGGAGATGAAGAAACGCAGGCGGGCAGATTTTTCCGGTATCGCCGGATAGAGAATGTGAATGACTATGAAGTCGTACTCGTTTTTATCTGGTTACGGGGTACCCTTTGCCTGAGTGGGTAAGATCTTCAACTGTATGTAGCTGAAAATACCTTTCCAGATATCCGAGGGGTAAGGTATTGAAGGTGCGCTCTCTGCCGTGTCCGTCTGTATACACGATGTTCGGATCGGCAATACTGAAACGGCAGTCAAATATCCAGTCGGTGTTTTCCCCGTTATCTGCTAACACATCGATAAATTCTGGTCCAAATCTTTTCGGAAGGGGTTGCATCCAGAGCGCTTGACGTTCATTGTTTCTTGCGGAAATGTACTCAGCAATATCTTGCTGGGTTATTTTCTTCTGCTGCCATGCCGCATCCATTGAAAACGACTTTGTCTTTTGCGGATTCTTCGGGTCGTGTTTCGCAATAATTTCAACGCCATCTCTGCATGGGAAATGTAGCGTAGAGTCGGCGAGATTGTGTGCAATCGGGGTCAGCATCGAAGGATCCACCACTACAACTTTATCCTCAGACTCTTTCCAAGGATCGCCGATTAATACGTATGTATGATCATCCTTTTCGTCATAAACCGCAAAAACTGGGAGATCAACGCCACTATTACTTGCAAGAGAGAAAGATAGCATAGCGTGTTCCCAACAGCTTCCGACTTCGTGGGCTACAGCTACCATTGCTTCATCTGCAGGTACTACCCCCGAAGAAAATGCTTTGTCAATCGTGGCTCTGGCCATGTGTACCCGTACCCAATTTTCGCCACCAGTTTTATCCAAAAAAATTTTTCTGTTGCCAGTCCCGAATGTGAAAGCGCTTTTGACAATGAGATGAATTTCTTCGGCAAGGCATAACGAATCAAAGGTTGCCGAATCAACGTTTTTAAAGGTGCCATTGGGATTAATGGCCAGAACCGGTTGCGTGTGAATCGTCGCCACAACTATATTTTCTTTGTCCAGAGACCCCAGACAAGGTAAGCCCCTGTATCGCTCAATGATCTCGAGTTGTTGCGCATCGCTTCGATACCCGGCTATCGGATCAAGAAAGTGGCAATCCGTTTGACCGGGCGACGTGATAGCCGGTTGCATTTGGTTCAAGGCAGATGAGTCCAACTCTTGGCGAGCAACTGAACCTGAAAATCTTGCGATCAACTGCTGCCTTTGCAAAGATTCAGAGCGACGAACGACACCGGCATTTTGAACATGTTGATTTGAAGGGACCTCTGGCACCGCGGAGGGAGCGCCTGCCGATGGCCTATTCACCTCGACATGTGTCGAGGTAGATCGAGGTGATAAACAACTTAAGTAAATACCCATACTGTTCTACAAATTTAATAAAATTGAAATTTTTGGGACTTCTATAAGTCGTTCGACAGCACGAATGGTTCCGTGGTGAAGGTCTGAGCGATCCTAAAGGCTTGAGCAGAAACCGAAATTTCAGCGTAACCAGCGCTGGTGCCGGAAAAAAATCAGCTTTGGGCTTACACCCACCCCTTTAAAGGTCATTAGTACCCGTTGAATGTTTGCTTGCCTATTTCAAAGGCATCGCAGTTTTCAGATTCATGTCAAAAAAGCTTTTGCCTACTTGCTTAGTCGTGCTGATCAGAACCGCTCAAATTCTTCAGCAACCGCTTGAATCGTTCGCCTGATCTGTGCTTCGGTATGCTGGCAGGAGATGAAGAAACGCAGGCGGGCAGATTTTTCCGGTACCGCCGGATAGAGAATGGGTTGTACGTTGATGCCGCGCTCGAACAACGCTGCGGACACACGCGCTGCTCTGATTGAACTGCCGGTAATGGCGGGGATGATGGCCAAGCCTGTGCTGGTGCCGGTGTCAATGCCGGCCGCCCTGGCTTGCTCCAGGAAGAATCGTCCGCGCTCTTGCAGCATAGCGACACGCTCCGGTTCCCGCTGCAAGGTTTGCAGTGCGCCCAGCGACGCTGCGGCGACGGGGGGCGGCATGCCTACGCTGTAAAGAAAGCCCGGTGCGAGAAACTTGAGGTGTTCCACGAGCGCCCTCTCGCCGGCAATATAGCCGCCGCAACCCGCCAGTGCCTTGCTCAAGGTGCCCATCCAGATATCCACGTCGCTCCCTTCGCGTCCGAAGTGTTCCCGGATGCCCAGGCCGGTCTTGCCTATCACCCCAAAGGAGTGGGCTTCATCCACCATCAGAAACGCCTTGTGCCTGTGCTTGATCTCGATAAAGCGGGGCAGGTCCGGATAATCGCCATCCATGCTGTAGATGCCTTCCAGCACGACCAGCGCTCGTTCAAAGTGGTGGCGCTGATCGGCGAGAATGGCATCCAGCGCGGACCAATCGTTGTGGGTGAACGGGAGGCGCTTGGCGCCCGAGAGCGCGATTCCTTGCAAAACGCTGTTATGGATGAGTTCATCGTGAAGGATGAGATCCTTCGGGCCGAACAAATGGCCGATGGCCGTGACGTTGGTGGCGTGTCCGCTGACCAGCACGATGGCGTCGTCTACTCCGTAGACATTGGCGATGGCTTGTTCCAGTTCCCGATGAATCGGCCGTTCCCCGGAGACGAGGCGGCTTGCGGAGACCGATGTGCCGTAGAGATCGATGGCTGCTTTGGCGGCTTCGGCAATCTCGGTGTGGCCGGAAAGTCCGAGGTAGTTGTAGCTGGCATAGTTGATGTACTCTCGGCCGCTGATTTGGGTGGTCGCGCCGGCAATTCCGTCGTGCAGTTTGAAGAAAGGGTTGCTGATGCCCAGCCGGGCCGCGCCATCATTGATGATGCGAATTTGCTGGTAACCCGGATGCAGATGGAAACGGCAGTGCTGCTCCGGGATGTTGACGGCGCCGGGCGTTGCGTGGATGGGGGCTTCCGCGCTGCTGCCTTGCTCGGCCTGACGGAGCCGGCGTTCGAGCGCCTGCTGGATGAGTTTGTCCTTGATCTGGGCGGAGAGGCCGGGGAGTCCTTTGCGCATCATCTTATTGGATCATCCTGGCGTGTGCGGCAGCATCTTGAGACTGGATATCTTCTACCAGGGTTGCGATGGATTCGGCAGAGATATCGGCGCCATGCTGGGAAGCGAGTTGTTTTGCCTGGGCCAGGATGCCTTTTTCATCAGAGCTTGTTTCCATATCATCGCTCCCTTTCAGTTGCTGGGTGAGTCGCTGCGCCAGTTTGGCGATGGTCGGACTTTGGCTCAAGGCCATGACCGGTAGCCGGACACCGAAACGGGATTCGAGCGCACCGACCAGTTCAACCCCCATGAGGGAGTCCAGGCCCATGTCGTAAATTGACCGGGTCGGGTCGATCTTGTCCGGCGAAACGCGAAGAATTTCGCCGACTTCGCTCTTGAGCATGTCGGTCAATCTTGCCAACAGGTCGGCATCCGAGAGTTCCGACAGCATGCGTTGGATATCGTCGGCATTGTCCTGGTTTCCATCGCTGTCACCGGCATGCAGGGCCAGTTCGCTAAACTTGGGGCTGCCTGCGCTGGGCAGGAAGCGGGCCAGCGCTTTCCAGTCGAGTTCCATGATGCCAAGGTTGGAATGGTCTGCGACCAGCAGACTTTCCAGCGCATCCAGGGCGATGGCAGAGTTGAGCGCTGACCCGCCCATGCGGCTTTGCAGCGCATCCTTGATTTTTTCATTGCGTGCCAGAAATCCCACATCGTCAATGGCGCCCCAGCGAACACAGGTCGCTGCGAGACCTGCGGCTCGGCGATGTTTCGCAAGGGCTTCCAGGCAAGCATTGGCTGCCACGTAGTTGCCTTGACCAGGATTGCCGAACAGGGTGGTGGCTGATGAGAAGAGGATGAAGAAGTCCAATGGCGTGTCGAGCGTCATGTCATGCAGGTAGCGTGCCCCCAATGCCTTGGGCGCAAGCACGCTGCGAATCTGATCCGCATCCATGTTGCGGATCAGCCCGTCATTGATGACCGTGGCGGCATGAACGATGCCCTTGATCGGGGGCATCAGTACCTTGGCTGTTTTGGCCAGCAGGGCGGCAATAGCATGTTTGTCGGTAATGTCGCATGCGGCTGCGTAAACGCTGACGCCCTGCTTTTCCAGTCGGTCAATGGCGTTCATGGCCTCTTCCGAGCTTGGGCCGCTACGACTGATCAAAATGAGGTTGCGCGCACCTTTGCTGGCTAGCCATTCCGCAGTTCTAAGACCAAAACCGCCCAAACCGCCTGTCACCAGATAGGACGCATCGGCAGCGAGATCCAGAGGCTTGCGGATGGCAGGACTTGGGGTGTGCGCGTGGCTGATGCCATTTCGATAGGTGACGATGATCTTGCCGATCTGGCGCGCCTGCTGCATGTAGCGGAAGGCATCGACAATGTCTTCTGCTTCGAAGACGTGGTAGGGCAGGGGATGGAGCACGCCTTCGGTAAACAAGGCCATGACCTCGGCGAACAGGCTGCGGGTGAGGTCGGGGCGCGCCTGCATCAACTGGTCGGCATCAATGCCGAAATAGCTGATGTTGTTGCGGAAGGGGCGCAGGCCGATCTTGGTGTTTTCGTAGAAATCCCGTTTGCCGAGTTCCAGGAAACGACCGAAGGGTTTGAGCACCCGGAAGTTGCCGTTGATAGCCTCGCCAGCGAGGGAGTTGAGCACCACGTCCACGCCTTTTTGGCCGGTTTGGGCCAGGATTTCGTCGGCAAAAGCCAGTGAGCGGGAGTCGAAGATGTGGTGCACGCCCAAGAGGCGCAGGAAGTCGCGTTTTTCGTCCGACCCGGCCGTGACGTAGATTTCGGCGCCAATCCATTTGGCGAGCTGGATGGCGGCAATGCCTACCCCGCCGGCGGCACCGTGGATGAGCACTTTTTCACCGGGTTGCAGTCGCGCCAGATGGCGCAGGGCGTAATAGACCGTGAAGAAGGTGCTGGGAATGGTCGCCGCTGACTCAAAGGACATGCCGGGCGGGATATGGGAGATGGCACTGGCTTGGGTGACTACCCGGTTGCCGAAGCTGGAAGGGCCGAAGCCCACAACTTGATCGCCCGGTGCAAATCCGCAAGCCTTGCTGCCGACGCTGCGCACGATGCCGGAAAATTCGAGGCCCAGCGTCGGGCCGGCAAAACCGTTTTCGATGGCCTCGTCGGAAAGCAGGCCAAGGGCGTACATGACGTCGCGGAAATTGAGACCGGTGGCATGGACGTCGACTTCGATTTCACCATCGCCGGGTGCGCTGCGCGGGTGGGCTTCCCAGCGCAGATTGCGCAGCTGGCCAGGGAGCGGGAAGCCGAGGCGTATCGTTGGGGTTTCGGTCTGCCGGCTTTCTCGCTGCGGTCGCGGCTCAAGGCGCAGGCGCGGTGCATAGCGCGCGCCGCGTCTGGTCAGAATGATTTCCTGTTCGTTGTCCGGTTGTTCGAATTCTCTATCCAGTGCGGTGGCGACAGTGTCAAGCGCCAGAGGATCTTCCAGATCGACCAGGCGGACAGTGTAGTTGGAGGCTTCGTTGATCAGGGTTCGACCGAATCCCCATAGCGTAGCATCTGCTGCCGGCGCTGTGGCGGTGTCGCGGCAGGGTAGAAGGTCGCTGGCGGCGCCGGCAGTGATCAGCCAGCAGGTGGTATTTGTCTGCGTTGTTTCGCAAGCCTGAATGATGCTGGCGGCGGTGGCGCATCGCGTCACTTGCTGCTCCAGAACGGCTTCGGCATCCCCCTTGGCTGGCTCGGGGGACAATCCGGCCAAGTGTACGATGCCGTCAAGTTCTCCGTAGCTGGCGGTGGTGTCGCGCAGCAAGGATTGGAGGCAGGGCGTGTCGCCGGCGCAGGCTTGTACGACGAGATCGCCCCGTGCCTGCAATTTCTTCGTCAGGTGATCGGACAGTTGCGCCGAGTAGCCGCTCTGATCTGCCAGCAGGACCCAGCTGCGAGGCATATCCTTGGTGCGGGATGGGACGATCGATAATGCACTTTTTGCCGATTGGCTCAGCAGGAAATAGGGGCCGGAGAGGGTGTCTGGTGACAGCTCGAAGATGTCGGCACTGGAAAAGTTGAGTTGTTGCAGTTGCTGCTGCCAGAACAGGGCCGTGCGTTGATTCGATAGCCATGTGCCATTTTCCAATGGGGACCAGTTTTTGCGTTGTGCGCCAAAAACAAAGTCGATCCAGCGCGATGGGTGTTGTCCGATGACAATGAGAGAGCCCTTGGGCGCAAGGCAGGCGCGTGCATACGCCAATGCGCCTAGCGCCTCCTCCAAGGTGCTGAAGTCGAGTGTAACGATAGCAAGCTGGCAGGTGGGTAATGCATCGGGTGGTTCTGAGGTGGCGCCAATCAGGCGAGTGCCGATGCTCGGAAAGCGCTCTTTGAAACGGGCGGCATCCTCCAGCGTCGTGGCGGAGGTGCTGGCAAAGACATAATCACAGCAATTGAAATCCATGGAGACGCAGGCGTCCATGGCAAATGAAGGTGATCCTTCACTGATTTCAACGATGCTCAAGCGCCGGCCTTCAGGCAGGTGGCGCATTTCCTGGGTAATCAAATCGCGCAGAGCCCGCCCGGCTTTCTGCTTGCTTCTAGTGCCGAGCACCTGGCGTGTCAGCGTTGCCAGTGATGACTCCTGAGGGCAGATCTGCGCCAGCGTCAGACTCCCATCCAGGAGCGACTTGAGATGCATCCCGATACGTCCCACGGAATGCACGATTTGGAAATAGTCAGGGTAGTCGGCAACCAGGCTGTTCCAGATGTCTTGGGCTGACGACTGGTCATCCTGGTCCGGTAAAAATTCCCAGCCATCATGGATACGTGTAATGGATCGATCGTCCTGCGCCAGGGACAGCAGATGGTCAAGGAAGGGCGCAATTTCCGGATTGGCGGTTTGGCACGCCAGGATTTCCTGAGAGGATAGCCTTTCACCATCTGCCGATAACAACTGGAGTGCTTGCCGGGTGAATCGGCTGCAAAGGCTATCCAGCAGGGGATCCACTTCTTCCGAGTAGCGACGATGGGAGCCCTGAAGTGCCGCCCGCCTTGCAAGTTCGGCAATGGCTGACTGCACGTTTTCGAAGGAAAAAATGGGCGCGGCATCAGGCGTAAAGGCGTGCGGTTTCGGCATGCCGTGGTAATCGAGAAAACGCAAATGATCCGCTGCGTTTTTGCTCAGGCGAACGCTGCGGAATCGCGCATCCTTGATGACGGCGATGGCGACGCCGTCAGTATCGAAAACCGTAAATTCTGCGGTCAGGGCGTGTGCGGTTCGACGCACAAGCGTGGCACGGGCCAGGCCGGGCTTTGCCTTGCCGGTGCGGAAGGCGATTCGCCCCATCTTGATGGGGACAAAGGCAACGCCATCGGGAATGCCCGAATCTTCCTTCAACAACTGGATGATGAGCTGGAAGGTGCAATCCAGCATGGCTGGGTGGAGGTGGGTATGTTCCAGTTCAGCCGCAATACTTTCCGGTGTCTTGAGGATTGCCAGTGCAGAATTCTTCTCTACCCAGCCGTGATCAATGCACTGGAACGCCGGGCCATACGTGAGACCGGCTGCCTGGGTAAGTGCGGCATGGCTGGCGCCGTTGAAATCGGGCCAGCGTGTGGGCAATACGGGGCTTTCCTGCCGAAGCAGAATGTCGCGAGGTTCACGCAGGATGCGGCCCACAGCATGCAGGGTCCAGGGTTCTGTGCCGGCATGCGCTCTCCCTTTGATCGTCAAGCTGCCGTCTTGCGCCTCGATGCTCAAGCGGACCAGCTTGGCATGGTCGTCACTCATGAGTAGCGGAGAACGGATTTCGAGGTCCTCGATCTCCGCCAGCGCGCCGGGCTGCCAGGCCAAGGCGGCTGCCAGGGCGAGTTCAGAAAATCCCGTGCCCGGGAATAGGGTGGCTTCTCCGATCACATGATCGGCCAATGCTGGGTTGAGTTTTGTGTCGAGCTGATTTTCCCAGGTGAGTTCGTGCTGTTGGAGTGGGTAACCCAGCAGGGGATGGACTTTGCGCCGATCGAGCAAACCCATGGATTCCGGTGTGACCGAGTGCCAGTGGCGCTCGCGCTGCCACGGGTAGTTCGGTAGCAGGACAAAAGGGGCAGGCCATGAAAACATCTGCTGCCAGTCGATGCCTGCGCCGCTGATCACCGCCTGATTGCATGCTGCCCAAACGCGTTGCGCGGCATCGTCACCGCGCATCACTGTGGGAATGATGCGGCCCTCTGTCGGCACCTCTTTCAGGCAATCATTGATGTAACTGCGTAAAACGGCATGGGGGCCGATTTCGATGAAGATGTTGGTGCCGCCATCCACAATGCGCTTGACTGCTTGCCTGAACAGCACAGGTTTGCGGATGTTATGCCACCAGTACTGCGCGTTGAGTGCCGTTCCATCCTGCAGGGCACCGGTGACGGTCGAGTAGAAGGGCGTGAGCGTTTCACTTGGTTGGAGCTTTGCCAGTGCCCGTCTGACACCGGGCTCGATCTCGTCCATGGCCGGACTGTGAAATGCGTAATCAAGATCGAGTCGTTTATTGAAAATCTCACGGTCCTTTAACGCTGACTCAAGACGGGAGAGCAATTCGGGGCTGCCGGCCACGGTCACCCCGCAGGCGCTATTGATACCGGCAATGACCAGTGATGGCGCAAGCGCCAGCTCTTCGAGCAAATGTTGGGTAGCTTCCTGGCCCAGCCCCACGGCGGTCATTTCTCCTTTGCCTTTGGTCATCCCTTGTAGTCGGCTACGATGATAGATCACCGCCACTGCCGCATCGAGCGTCAATGCACCCGATGCCCAGGCCGCTGCCACTTCGCCCACGCTGTGTCCTGCCACAGCGACAGGCATGATGCCCCGATGCCGCAGCATTTGCGTGATCCCGACCTGTAGTGCGAACAGGGCGGGCTGCGCGATTTCCGTGTATTCGTAGCGGCCTTCGCCATTCTTGCCTGCCAGCTCGTCCTCCAGTGAATAATCGGCATGGCGGCGGAAAATGACATCGACTTCCCGGATCGCCTTCCGAAATAGCGGCTCCTCTTCCAGCAGACGCTTGCCCATTCCCGCCCATTGGGAGCCATTGCCCGAGTAGATAAAGGCCGGCCCGGCAGGCGCGTCCAATGCGGCACCGGCATCCACCAACGGTTGTTCGGGCACGTCGTTTGCAAAATCGAGCAGCGCCTTGGCGATGGCTTTCGGCGTGGCCCCGTACACAATCGCGCAGTGTTCATGGCGTTCCCGCCGGAAAACGGCGTTGTAGGCAATATCGTAAAAGGCGGACTGCGGCTGGACTTGTAGAAAAGCAGCAAACTCGCGCGCCGCCGCTTTCAGTGCGACAGCTTCTTTTGCGAAGAGCACGATGGGCAAAAGCATATGCTCAAGGAGTTTTGGCGCTTTTGGTTCCAGCCGTTCGTCACTTTCAAGAATGACGTGCGCATTGGCCCCGCCGAAGCCGAAGGAATTGACGCCGACAATCAGTTTTCCGGTTGGCTTGAGAGGGCGTGTTTCGGTCACAACCTCAATGTTCCAGTCGTCGAACGCAATGTTCGGATTGGGCGTTTTGATGCCAATGGTTGCCGGCACCGTCCGATGCTGGATACAGTGCAGCGCCTTTACCAGTCCCGCCACGCCGGAGGCCGCTTCGAGATGTCCAAGATTGCTCTTTACCGAGCCGATAAGCAGCGGGCTATCGGGAGGCCGACGCTTGCCTAGCGCATCGCCAAGGGCGCGCGCTTCTATGGGGTCACCAACAGCGGTGCCGGTGCCGTGCGCTTCGATGTAATCGATTTCTGCCGGATCAATGCCTGCCTGGAGGTAAGCCTGCTCCAGTAGCGCCACTTGGGTCTTTGGGTTGGGCACTGTCAGGCCGGATTTTCGGCCATCCGTGTTGACCGCGGAATTCGCAACGATGGCCAGGATCGGATTGCCATCGGCGATGGCCTGATCGTAGTCTTTGAGGAAAAAGATGCCTCCGCCTTCGGAGCGCACATAGCCATCGCCGGATGCGTCGAACACATTGCACCGTCCGCGCCGGGATAACATGGACGCCTTGGAAAAGATAATGAAACCATAGGGATGCAGATGCAGGCTGACCCCGCCAGCAAGCGCCTGGGTGCTCTCTCCCGAAAGGATTGAGCGGCATGCCTGATGAAATGCCACCATGGACGACGAGCAGGCGGTATCGATCGCCATGCTGGGACCTTGCAGATCAAGAACATAAGAAATGCGGTTGGCTGCGATGCTCGCGGTATTGCCGGTAGCGGACGACGAGTCAAGCGCCGCAAGATCGTCGGCTAGCCGAAAAGAATAATCCGAGCTGGAGATGCCAATAAAGACGCCGCACTGGCTGCCGCGAAGCGCAGATGGCTTGATCCCCGAATTTTCCAGCGCCTCCCAGCTCATTTCGAGCAGCAATCGCTGCTGCGGGTCCATCATGCTTGCTTCCCGAGGGGAAATGCCAAAGAAACCCGCGTCGAACGTTGAGACGTCTCCAATAGAACCTGCCGCGAACGTATAGCTCGTTCCCGCATGATGTTTGTTCGGGTGACGGAAGGTGTCCTGCGTCCATCGTTCTGGATCAACCTCTGTCACAAGATCACGGCCGTCGAGCATGTCTTGCCAATACTGGCTGATATTTGTACTGGGGAATCTGAAGGAAAACCCGGTGATTGCCACTCGTCTTGTCATTGTTCTGGAATTCTCTGTAAAGAATCATTATTGACATTCTGTAAGTTGCCGAGCATGACATTAAAACGCATCCCATGACTTGATTGCCGCCAATACCGGATAGGGAACTAAATCAACATAAGTGTTATCGCCATGCAAGCTGAGGGGTGCCCGTGACTTTCTTTTACGCAAGTTGCGTTTTTAAAGGGGAGGGGGCTTGGCACCTGCTGCGTCAGTAGGTCTGAACTATTCTGCGTTGGGTTCAATGCTTTGTGCCGGCGTTCGAAAAGCGCTGGAACCGTTTTGCGTCTGCAGTTTGGGAGGCAGCATTGGCGGCATGCATTGGAAAGCATCACAACGCCATCATTTAGCCTTTTTGAAAATTTGCACCAGAACCATAATGTCTTCTCGTTGCCCAACCCAAGGAAAATACTTTTTTCCCGGCACTCTCGAACCAGGAAAATTTTTATGAAAGAACCATGTGAAATCTGGACAAAGGGCGCTTTTCAATCCAGCATGGGCGATGGCTTGCTGCGGTGATGCAGGGTCTGCAAAGACGCGAAGAAAATTACCCCGGCCAGCAGCAAGGCCCTCTAGTTGTCAGTCAAGTTGAAGCGGCGGGAAAGAAACCGATGGATTTTTTTTCGCATGGCAAGACGTGAGGAGGCGGCATAGCTGGCTATGCAACGACGAGGACGTTCCACTGGAACGCCAAAACAGCCAAGCGGAAAAAGACGCGATTTATTCCCGTCGATTCAGCTTGACTGACGACTAGGCACGGAAGACCAATGAATATTGGTAACTATCAACTCGTTGAGCGGATTTACGCGACTGCCCATGACGAGTTCTACCTCGCCCGTCATGTGCATGACGGCACAACTGTCCTCCTGAAACTCCTCGATCGCGACAACGCCAGCGTCGCGGATAAGGCCCGCTTCAGGCACGAATATGCGTTGCTGCAATTGCTGCATGCTCCGGAGATCATCAGACCGATTGCCCTGCACGATGAAGATGCGCGTCTGGCTCTGGTGCTGGAGCACTTCGCCGGCGAGTGCCTGGAGACCGTTCTGGCACGCGAGCGGCGCCTCGCTCTGCCGACCGTCCTGCACATCGCCATCCAGCTGACCCGCGCTTTGGCAGCGCTCCATGCCGCCGACATCGTTCATCACGATATCCGCCCCGCCAACATCCTCATCGCACGCGACAATGACCAGGTACGGCTGGCGGATCTGGGCCGGGCCACCTCGCGCGAGCACGAGGCTTTTTCATCCGGAGCCCCAACCGCCGCAGGCGACTGGGCTTATCTCTCGCCCGAACAGACCGGCAGGATGAACCGCCAGGCCGATTACCGCACGGATTTCTATTCGTTGGGGATCACGCTGTATCGCTTGTTGACTGGGCAGTTGCCTTTTCAGGCGGACGATCCGCCCGGATGGGTGCATTGCCACATCGCCCGGATACCGCCCTCCGTATCGGACCTGATTCCGGAGATTGCGCAGCCAGTGTCGGACATCGTGCTGAAACTGCTGGCCAAGGTGCCGGAGGACCGTTACCAAAGTGCCGGCGGTCTCCTGGCCGATCTGGAGCGCTGTCTGGTCCAATGGCAAGCGTGCCGACAGGTCGCACCCTTTGCACTCGGCACGCAAGACGTTTCCGACCGCTTCCTGGTTCCGCACAAACTTTACGGGCGCACGCAGGAGACGGCGGCGCTGCTGGCCGCGTTCCAGGCAGTAGTCACGACGGGCGCGCCGATGCTGGTCACGGTGTCCGGCTATTCCGGGGTTGGGAAATCCGCGCTGGTCAATGAGCTGCAACAGCCGATCGTGGAAAAGCGCGGCTACTTCATCTCCGGCAAGTTCGATCAGTACAAGCGCGACATTCCCTATGCCACGCTGGCCCAGGCCTTCGACAGCCTGGTTCGCCAGATCCTGGGCGAGAGCGACACCGACATCGCCCACTGGCGGGATGCCATTCGCGAGGCGCTGGGTCCGAATGGCCAGCTCATGGTCAGCCTGATCCCCCAGCTCGAGATCGTCATCGGCCCGCAACCGCCCGTCCCGGAGTTGCCGCCGCAGGATGCACAGCGCCGCTTCCAGCTGGTGTTCCGGCGCTTCATCGGCGTGTTTGCCCGCGTGGAGCACCCGCTGGTGCTGTTCCTCGACGACCTGCAATGGCTGGACGCGGGGACGCTGGCTCTGCTCGCCGATCTGGCGACCCACCCGGATGTGCGTTACCTGTTGCTGGTCGGCGCCTACCGCGACAACGAGGTCGATCCCAACCACCCGCTGATGCGCAGCCTGGAAGAGATCCGCGAGGCGGGCGGTGCCGTGCAGAGCATCGTGCTCGCCCCGCTGACCGAGGGCGAGGTCGCGCAACTCGTTGCCGCGTCGCTGCATTGCCCACCGGCAGAGGCCCGGCCGCTGGCGCAACTGGTGCTGGATAAGACCGGCGGCAATCCCTTCTTCACCCTTCAGTTCCTGACGGCGCTGGCCGAGGAGAAACTGCTGCGCTTCGATGCCAGCCATGGTGCCTGGCGCTGGAACCTGGCCCGCATCCATGCCAAGGGCTATACGGACAACGTGGTGGACCTGATGGTGGGCAAGCTCGCCCGTCTGCCGCAAGACACGCAAGATACCCTGGCCCAGTTCGCCTGTCTGGGCAATGCCGCGGACGTCGCCACGCTCGGCCTTATCCTTGGGCAATCCGCGGAGGCAGTCCCCGCCTTGTTGCGGGAGGCGGTGCGGATGGGGCTGGTGTTCCGGCAGGAGGACACCTATACGTTCCTCCATGACCGGGTTCAGGAAGCAGTCTATTCGCTGATCCCCACGGCATCGCGGGCTGGGATGCATCTGCGCATCGGCCGCATCCTGATATCCAGCCTGGCGCCCGAGACGATCGAGGAAAGGATCTTCGAGGTTGTCAGTCAGCTCAATCGCGGCAGCGGCCTGATCGAATCACAGGAAGAGCGGGAGCGTATTGCCGAACTGAACCTGCTGGCCGGCAACCGCGCCAAGGCAGCGACCGCCTATGCCTCGGCCCTGGCTTATGTTACCGCCGGCGCGGCGCTACTGACGGAGGATTGCTGGGAGCGCCGGCATGCGCTGATCTTCCGTCTGGAGCTGAACCGGGCCGAATGCGAATTCCTGACCAGCGCGCTGGCCGTCGCAGAGGAGCGCCTGGCGATGCTGTCGGCGCGCGCCGCCACGACGGTGGAACAGGCGACTGTGGCGTGCCTGCGCGAGGATCTGTACACGAACCTCGACCGGAGCGACCTCGCGATCGAAGTCGGTCTCGACTATCTGCGGCATCTGGGCATCGACTGGTCGCCGCACCCGACGGAAGAGGAGGTGCGCGGCGAATATGAGCGGATATGGTCGAATCTCGGCGGCCGTGCGATCGAGGAACTCATCGATCTGCCCTTGATGACCGACCCGGCATCCCTCGCGACGCTCGATGTCCTGTCCAAACTCGCCGCGCCTGCCTTGTTTTCGGATGTGAACTTGAGTTCGCTGCTTACCTCCAAGGCGGTCAATCTCAGCCTCGAGCGTGGCAACAGTGACGGCTCGTGCCAAGCCTATGTAAGGCTTGGCATGGTCGCCGGCCCGATGTTCGGCGACTACCAGGCTGCCTATCGCTTCGCTCGGCTTGGCTGTGACTTGGTCGAACACCGTGGGTTGAGGCGTTTCCAGGCCGGGACCTATCTCGCCTTCGGCGCGTTCGTTCTCCCCTGGGCCAGACATGTCAAGAGCGTCCGCGATCTGCTGCGCCAGGCGTTCGAGGCAGCTAACCGGATCGGCGATCTCACCTATGCGGGGTACTGCTGCAACAACATCCTCACGAACCTTCTCGCGGCGGGCGATCCGCTCGACGAAGTGCAGCGCGAAGCCGAGCATGGCCTCGCCTTTGTGCAGAAGATACGGTTCGGTCTCGTCATTGACTGCATCGCCACGCAGCTCGGGCTTATTCGGACGCTGCGCGGCCTGACGCCGACATTCGGCGTCTTGGACGATGCGCAGTTCGACGAGCGTCAGATCGAGCACCGCTTTGCCGGCAACCCGAGGCTGGCGATTGCCGAGTGCTGGTACTGGACCCGCAAGCTGCAAGCGCGCTTTTTTGCCGGCGATTATGGGGCAGCCATTGAGGCTGCAACACGGGCAGAGCCGCTGCTTTGGACGTCGCCAGGCTTTTTTGAAAGCGTGGAATATCACTTTTACGGTGCCCTTTCGCGCGCCGCATGCTGCGACTCCGTCGCCATCGACCAACGCGCTCCGCATCTGGAAGCGCTGGCCACCCATCACCGCCAGCTCGAGGTCGGGGCGGCGAATTGTCCGGAGAATTTCGAAAATCGGGCCGCGCTCGTCGCCGCGGAGATTGCCCGCATCGAAGGCCGGGAGCTCGACGCCGAGCGTTTGTATGAAGCGGCCATCCGCTCGGCGCACAAGAATGGTTTCGTGCACAACGAGGGCGTCGCCCACGAACTCGCCGCCCGATTCTACCTGGCACGCGGCCTTCCAACCGCCGGCAATGCCCATCTGGAACGGGCGCGCACCTGCTATGCGCAGTGGGGCGCGACAGGCAAGGTCCGGCAACTCGAAGAGCGCTACCCGCAACTGCGCGCCCATTCCTTGCGCATGCCCGCCGCATCGCCCGGCAGCGAGACCCGGCTGGACATGTTGTCGATGGCCAAAGCCTCGCAAGCCATCTCCGGCAGCATCGTGCTCGACGAACTGATCGACACGCTCATGCGCCTCGTGCTCGAAAACGCCGGCGCGCAGAGCGGCTGGCTGCTGCTGGCCCATGATGACGATCTTGTGCTCGCGGCGGATGCCAGTGTCGATCAGCAGGCCGTGCACGTGCGGCGGCATGCCGGCGCCACGCCTCTCCCCCAGGCCATTCTCCAATATGTCCGGCGCAGCCGTGAGCATGTGCTGCTCATGGATGCCGCCCAACCGCACCCGTTTTCGGCCGACCCGTACTTTTCGCGACAGCACCCCAAGTCCGTGTTGTGCCTGCCCATTCTTCGCCAATCCGCCCTGGTCGGCCTGCTCTACCTGGAAAACAATCTGACCACCCATGCCTTTACCCCGGACCGGGTCCAGGTGCTGGAACTGCTGGCCTCCCAAGCTGCCATCTCGCTGGAAAATGCGCGACTCTATTCCGACGTGCGGGAAAACCATGCCCGCATTCAGCGCCTGGTCGATTCCAACATCATCGGAATGTTTTTCTGGGACTTGCAAGGCGCCATTACCGAAGCCAATGATGCTTTCCTGCACATGACAGGGTATTCGAGGGACGACTTGCAGTCCGGGGCGCTGCGGTGGACGGATATCACGCCGCCGGAATCTCGCGAGGCCGATGCACACGCCATCGAGGTGCTCAAGCGGACCGGCAGTGCTCCCCCCTTCGAAAAGGAATTCATCCGCAAGGATGGCAGCCGCCTCCCGATTCTCATCGGCGTCACCTTCTTTGAAAAATCCCAGGAAACAGGCCTCGCGTTCGTGCTGGATCTCTCTGAGCGCAAGCGAGCCGAAGCCGAACGGGAAGCACGGCATGCCGCGGAAGCCGCCAACCTGGCCAAGAGCGCCTTCCTGTCCAGCATGAGCCATGAACTGCGTACCCCGCTCAACGGCATTCTCGGCTACGCCCAGATCCTGGAGCGCGACCCGGCGCTGGTCGAACGGCAGCTCGCGGGGGTGAACGTGATCCGCAAGAGCGGCGAGCATCTGCTCACCCTCATCAACGATATCCTGGACCTGGCCAAAATCGAAGCCGGCAAGATGGAACTCTACCTGGCCGACCTCCAGTTCCCGCAATTTGTGCAGAGCATCATCGACATCGTCGACGTGAAAGCGGTGCAGAAGGGCGTGGACCTGGTCTGCGACATCGCCCCGGATCTGCCCCAGTGGATTCGGGCCGACGAAAAGCGGCTGCGCCAGGTCTTGCTCAACCTGTTGTCCAACGCCGTAAAGTTCACCGATCGTGGCCAAGTCGTCCTGCGAATCCAGTTTGCGCCCCCTGACCGGCTGCGCTTCGAGGTACAGGACACTGGCGTTGGCATCGCCGCGAATCAACTGGACGCTATCTTCCAACCTTTCGAACAGGCCGGCGAGACGCAGCGCCGTTTCTCCGGCACCGGTCTGGGCCTGACAATCAGCCGGCAATATGTGCGCCTGATGGGCAGCGATATCCAGGTTGAAAGCCGGGTCGGCCAAGGCAGCTCGTTCCGGTTCGAGCTGGAGGCGCAGCCGGCGAAGGCAGAAACGGCCGTGACGGCCAGAAGAACCGAGACCGGTTATGCGGGACCACGCCGAAAGGTCCTGGTGGTCGACGATGGCGCCGAGAACCGGGCGGTGCTCACCGATTTATTAACGCCGCTCGGCTTTGAAGTCGCCGAGGCGGCGAATGGCCGCGAAGGGCTGGACATGGCGCAACGCCTGCGGCCGCACCTGATCGTGATGGACATCGTCATGCCGGAGATGGATGGGCTGGAAGCCATGCGCCTGCTGCGCCAGCTCCCGGCTTGCAAGGAGGTACTGATTATTGCGGTATCGGCCAGCGTTTCCGCCAGCGATAGCAAGAAAAGCCTGCTGGCCGGGGGGAATGCCTTTCTCCCCAAACCGATCGACGCAGACAAGCTTCTCGACCGAATTGCAACGTTGCTGCAGCTGGAATGGCGCTACGCTCCCTCAGCAGCGGGACCGCCGCTGGAGTCTGAGGCGGGACCCATCTTGGCGCCACCGGCGCACGAGATGGAAGTGCTGCACCGTCTGGCATTGCTGGGCAACATGCATGAAATCATGGGGCAGGCAGAGCATTTGGTACAGCTGGATGAACGCTATCGTCCCTTTGCGAGTCAGTTGAATTCGCTGGCCAGGAATTACCAGTCCCGGGCCGTGCTGCACCTGGTGGAAAGATATCGGAAGAGCAGCGGTTCTGGTGCAAATAGCGCTACCGGATAAAATCTGGTAGCGCTATTTGCACCGGACCGGCAATTCCGGCCCGGCGGGCACGTCAATCAGGGTTGTGGATGCTGCCGTTGCCGTTTTACACAAAAGTCAGTAACTTAGGGGACGGAGAACCTGCGTGTTCCCTCCCTTTCAAGGGGGAGGGCTAGGGGTGGAGCAGGGGTTTCGCGGGACATGTCCCGCGCCTGCGGAACGACACAGGCTTGCAAGCCTGTGTGCGCCCTGCAAGGGGGGATGGGGTAAATCCGCCGTGTAAAACCCCATCCCAACCAAGAGGATTGCGCTTGCAAGCGCAATCCGCTCCGCAGGCGGATCGCATGCGAACCGAATTCCCTGCTACGCCCCCTTGAAGGGGAAGGAGCGCGCATCACGCTATCGTCGCCTTAATTTCTGACTTCTGTGTAAGCAATCATGCAAAAGGAACGATGAATTTGTAGGGGCAAGGCTCGCTCCTACAAAAAATACCGCATAGAAATCACAATTAATTTTGCTTGGTTACTTAGCGAAAACAGGAAATGGAATCAAAATCATGACAACTATTACCATCGACGGCTTTACCCTCACCGCAGAGCAAGTGGCCTCGGTTGCACGCGATGCCGGCGTCAAGGTCGCTCTCGCGCCATCCTCGCGCGCGGCGCTGAAAGAAAGCCGCGACTATATCGAGGCGACCTGGATGCACGATGAAGCGCCGATGATGTACAGCTTCAATACCGGCGTCGGCTTGCTGAAAGATACCCGCATCAAGGTCGAGCATATCGAACTGTTTCAGACCCGGTTGATCAAGGCGCATGCGGCCGGCATGGGCGAGCCGTTTTCGGAGGAGGTCAGCCGCGCGACGATGTTGTTGCGCGCCAATGCGTTTGCCAGCAATTATTCCGCGCCGCGCGTTGAAGTGGTTGATCGCCTGCTGGCGTTTCTCAATGCCGGCATTCACCCGGTCATGCCGCAAAAGGGGTCGGTCGGCGCATCGGGTGACTTGGCGCCGCTGGCGTATCTCGCCGCTGCTATCGCCGGTTTCGATGAAGCGCAAGTGATGTACCAGGGGCAGCGCATGCCGGCGCCACAAGCGATTGCGCAAGCCGGCATCGGCCCGGTCAAGTTCGACCTGAAAGCGAAAGACGCATCGGCGCTGATCAATGGCTGCACCGTGTCGCTGGCAGTCGCGGTGCTGGCCGCGCACGATGCGCGCAATCTGCTATCCGATGCATGCCTGTCGCTGGGCTTGACGCTGGAGGCGATGCGCGCCGAAATGTCGGCATTCGACGAGCGCATTCATCAAGCGCGTCCGCATGCCGGCCAGATCAAGACGGCCGCGATTGTGCGCAAGCTGTTGCAGGGCTCCACCCGCACCACGCATGAGGCGCGCGCGGTGCAATTCCCGGAGGAGCTGCGCCGCGCCGATATCCCGTACACGGCGCGGATTCAGGATGTGTATTCCTTGCGTTGCGCGCCGCAAGTGTATGGCCCGGTATTCGATGCGCTGGACTATATCGACACCATCGTCGGCAAGGAGATCAATTCCGCGACTGACAATCCGCTGATCTTCGGCAAAGATGGCGGCGGCTTTGAAATCATCTCGGGCGGTAATTTCCATGGGCAATATCTGGCGCAGGCGATGGATTTGCTGGCGATGGCAGTGGCGGATCTGGGCAGCATTTGCGAGCGGCGCGTGGCGCGCCTGATCGATCCGACGCTGTCATGGGGTTTGCCGCGCAATCTGATGTCCGGTGTGCGTGGCGTGAACACCGGTTATCCGGTGGTGCAGTGTTCGCTTAGTTCGCTCGTGATGGAGAATCGCACCTTGTGCATGCCGGGCAGCGTCGACAGTGTTCCTGCCAAGGGCAATAGCGAAGACCACGTTTCCAATTCGACCTGGTGCGCACGCAAGGCGGCTACGGTGGTCGCGAATACGCAATACATCGTCGGTGTGGAAATGTTGTTGGCGGCGCAGGCGTTGACGATGACGGCATCGTTGCTGCCGGGGTTTGTGCTGGGGCAGGGGACGCAGGCGGCGTATGACGAAGTGCGACGGCAGATTCCGGCGTGCCTGGATGGGGATCGCTGGTTCCATGACGATATCGCGGCGGCGCAGTCGTTCGTGGTGAGTGGATCGGTGCGTGCTGCTGTCGAGAAAAAGCTTGGGAAGTTCGTGTAAGTTTTATATCGCCAAACCAGGTTCCGTTGATCGATCGTCGCGCGCATGGAGCCGATGTCCTGCAACGTAAGTCGCCGCAACCGTCCGGTCATCACCAAGCAGCGCCAACGCGAACAGCAACTCTTCCAGGCTATTCATGCGCGCGGTGCGGCGCGCCAGCAAAGGCGTGGCTTTCGGGTCGAGTACGATGAAGTCGGCTTCCGCGCCAGGCGCAAAATTTCCGATCGTGCCCTGTAACTGCATACTGCGAGCACCACCCAGCGTGGCCAGGTAAAACAGGCGCAACGCCGGCAAGTCGGCGCCGCCCATGCGCGCCACCTTGTAGGCTTCATTCATTGTCTGCAGCATCGAAAACGCCGTTCCGCCGCCGACATCGGTGGCCAGCGATAACGGCACGCGTGCCGCATCGGCGCGCGCGAAATTGAACAGGCCGCTGCCCAGAAAGAGGTTGGAAGTCGGGCATATCGAGACTGCCGATTGCGTTTGCGCCATGCGCGCACGGTCGGCGTCATCGATCCAGATGCAATGCGCATACATCGCGCGCGGACGCATCATGCCGTAATGGTCATACACATCGAGATAGCTGCGCGCATGCGGGAACAGCGATTTGGCCCATGCCACTTCATCAGTGTTTTCGGCAACATGCGTCTGCAGGTAGGTATCGGGATAAGCGGCGGCCAGTTCGCCTGCGAGTTGCAGTTGCGCCTCGGTCGAGGCCGGCGCAAAGCGCGGCGTGATTGCATATAGTTGACGGCCGCGCTTGTGCCATTTCTTGATGAGATCTTCGCTTTCGCGCGCGCCGCTCTCGGCCGTATCGCGCAAAAATTCCGGGCAATTCCGGTCCATCATGATCTTGCCGGCGACCATGCGCAGATTGCGCTTTTCGCTCTCGGAAAAGAACGCTTCGACCGATGATGGATGCACGGTGCAATACACCATTGCGGTGGTGGTGCCGCAACGTAGCAATTCATCGAGAAAGAAGCTGGCGACCTCCCGTGCGTGCTCGGGATCGTCGAACTTGCGTTCGGTTGGAAATGTATACTTCTCCAGCCACGACAACAGTCCCGGCGACGGTGATGCGATCATGTCGGTTTGCGGATAGTGGATATGCGTATCGATGAAGCCGGGCACGATCAATTTGCCGCGGTAATCATGTACAGGAGTGCCTTGCGGAAGGCTGGATTTCAGTTGGGCGTAGTCGCCTGCCGCTTGTATTATTCCGTTATCGACAACCAGGAGGCCATCCTCATGCCACGCATGCGCGTTGTCGTCGAAAGCGGGGTCTGCACGAAAATGCAGTACACCCGCGCGATAAGCTTGCAGGCCGGATGGTGTGGGGGCGAGTGTCATTGAACGCTCAGATTAGCTAAGTAGCAGGCAAAAGTGTTTTAAACATTCAACGGGTACTGTTCGAACTCCTTCCCCTTCAAGGGGAAGGTTGGGATGGGGATGGGTTACAAGCCACGACATTAAACCCATCCCCACCCTAACCCTCCCCTTGAAGGGGAGGGAATTCCTTTGGTGATCAAAAAATTTTTGACCACCTGCCTGGATGCGCCAAATCACTCATCATTGCATAGAAAACGCAAATGAGGTTACTCGGGCATTTTCAATGTCGTCATATGCGAAGAGCGATTACCGGCTACCCACTGCATTTTGCACCGCATCTTGCAAACTCGATTGGAAATTGATGCCCTTGAACATTCCCGAGCTGTTTGTCGTTGCATTGATGATTGTCAGGCTCTGGATGTTCTGGTTGTTTAAAGTATTCTGGATTACGGTGGCGGTTGTGACTTGCGGCATCGGCCCCGGCTGGAAAGTGTTGCCCGGGCCGTTTTGAACCAGATTGATGGTGCCGGCTGTCGTATTCGACAGGCCGGTTTGTCCATTGGTGAGCTTGCCGACATCGGCAATATTGAAACCGTTCGTGGTGGACAGATTGCCATTGATATACACCGCACGCTGTATGCCGACCGAAACCTTGAGCCCGGCATCTGTATCGAAGCCGCCGCGCATATTGTCCAGGTCGGCCTCGTTGACCGCCAGCCAATCATCGTCAATCGGATGATGCGTGCGACTTTCTTGCATCGCTGTTGTATCGCTGCCGTCCTTTGCGGCTTCGGTCGCGTCCGATTGTGTTGCGGCAGGCGGCGGTACGCTTGATGGCGCGAGCAGCCGGATTGACGATGCCGACAATGAATCCGATGCGCTCATGTCCAGCATATTCGGTGGATTGACGACGAGCGTCCGAGGAGGCACGCTGGCCTGTCCGACGCTCAACCATGCCATACCTGCGCCAAACAGCGCGCAGAGGCAAGTCCGTTTTTTAAGTGATGTAGGTGTGGTCGACATAGGTAGTTAAAAATCTCCTGGACTGAATTTCATTAAGGTCACATTGCTCAACGCGTCTCGATTGATGCCGGCACTTAATGGACTCCGCGGTGCGGCGCGCCAATCGATCGTATCGTTGAATTTCGCACGCTGCCGCTGATTGTGAATAACGAACAAGAGACGATTGACCCATATCTTTTCGAACGTCTGGCGCGATATCGCCCGCGTTCCTGCCGACGGATCGCCGAGCAGAATTCGGCCATCGCGCATCCCTTTGACGACGACGAAATGATAGTAGCCCCGGTCGGCGATCAGCACGATTGCCGGCAGCCGAGCGCTTTCCAGTTTTTCCAGCGGCAACGTGAAACCGTCCGCCTGAAAGCCGGATGCCGCGAGAAATAATTTGATGTCCAGCAAAGAGAATCCTTCTTTCCGGATTTTTTCGCGGTTGCCACGCGCATACATCGCTTCAAACACTTCCTGCTCGCTGATGGGATAACCGTAGTGGTAGGTGAGCAAGGTTGCTACTGCCGCGGAACCGCAACTGAAATCAAATTGCTGATGTACGGTGGCCTTGAAACGCGCTTCTTTCAGGCTCGTCACAGGGACCGAATATTCGCCGCCGCCGATGGCGGGGAGGGATAGCGTTACGGCTTGTGCATTACCTGCCAGCAGCAAGCAAGTCACAGCCGGCAGAAATATTTTTTTCATGATTTATTTAAACTGCACATTAACGATGGTCGCTGCCTGAATCACTACATTGCTTCCGCTGTTCTGAACCACGGTCGGAATGCCGCTGGCATTGCTGAATGCGCCATTGGCAATCGAATTGGCCCCGGTAACGACGTTGACGGCAATGTTGTCGTTGACGGCGCCGTTCAGGTTCATATTGTTGTTGACGATATCGCTGCCGCCCCGATACTGATCGAGCTTGCTGCTATCAATTGCCGTACCGAGTGCATTGGTGGAGATGCTCGCGGCTTTTGGCATTGGTGTGGCAGCGGTCGGAACTTGTGCTTGCACTGCATTTTCCGCAAGCGCCAAGCCGGGCAAAATTGTCATCAACGCCAATAGCGTCTTGACAGCATCCTTAACTGGTCGCATGGTCGATTTCCTTTATCTGCTTCTGGATGGTCTGCTCGTGGTAATTCGCTCCAGAACGATCGCTACCATTGCCGATAGCAGCAACGGCAGCGATCCGTGATGCATCGCTAAACGCTACAGGCAAATTGCACGCCGCAGCGAATCGTGAGGCTTATTTTCGACTTACCGGCCGGGTGACAGGTTGGATTGGACGTTGACACTTTGCTGCACCAACGAGGACGCGCCAGAGTTTTGGCTGGCCATCAGGATGCCGGCGGCAGACCGCCCAACACCCACCATGGTGTTGGACATGTCGAATCTGCCGCCATTGAGCTTGATGGAGCCGCCTGATCCACCATTGCCGCCAACGCCGATGCCATCGCCAGCCAAGGCAATCGTCTTCGCCTTGTTAGAACCGGATTTCGCTGTGGCCTTGCCGAGGGCATCACCGGCATGGGTGTGTGCCTCGGTAAGTGCATTAGCCTCGCTGTCATTGTCGGCATCAGCGGGAGCAATTGCGTCGCCCGATACGGCTACCGCTACACCGACGCCGCCTTCTGGGTCACCGGTACTCGCCGCTACGCCACCGGCAGCTGTATTGACAGGGGCCGCAGTTCCGCCAACGCTGGCATTCGTCGCCGTGGCGTCACCGCTTGCCTGGCCAGTGGTAGCGGCGGCCGTTCCACCGATGCCGTTGGCGACGCCGCCGGCGCCACCGTTGCTACTGCCCGCGTTGGTAACAAAATTGCCAATACCACCGACGGTATTGCCGGTAACGACGCCAGTCAGAGTGCTGACCGCAGTTGCCGTGTTGGTATTGAAGGACTTGCTGTTCGCAACGGAATCTACGGCGGCAACAGCAGTGGAGTCTACCTGGAGGGCGGCCCTTACTTGGTCTTCTTCCTGATTAGCCATAGCCTGACCAGTCAGGCCGAAAGCGAGCGCGATGGTAGATGCCAATAGTGTTCTTTTCATGATTTTTCCCATAACAAAATTTGTTGTTGAACGTTCATCGACGGCTTGGCGGAAAGCACCAATCCATTCGTATCTCAGCAAAAGGGATGCCACGCCAATAAAAATCACATAAGTGATTGAAAAATATAGGTATTTTTTCTATTTCAGTGGCGAAATTACACCATGGCCATGTTTCCGCGGGAATCGCCGATGGTGGGCGTAACAAACCCCTTACAATCTCGCGCCATCCGACTTTGGCGAACATTCCAGTTCGCAATATGAAAGAGAAATTTTTTATTAAATTCAATGGCTTGTGCGGTTTTATTGAGGTGTTTTCAAAAGAATGAAAAGTGTATCGATTCTGTTACTTTTGCTGCCTGGATGTCAGTGTTGTCGCACGGTCGGGCGCAACTGTACCAATGCACAATCAAAGCGAGATCGAGCAATGGGAATGCGCACGCCGAGGCGGTCGAATCAGGATTTGTCGTGACACTTTCCGGTTGCGCCATGGCGCTGCAGCCCTTGCGCCGCAAAGTGTAAAGAAGCGATTCAGCATGCCTGCCGGCCACAACATTCAGCGCAAAATAAAAAAACCAACGATCCAAAATGTTGCGAATGATCAAACAGGCAATCATGCAAGCAGTCAAAATTTGGCCTTTGCAATCAATGCATAAGGAGCAAATATGCACCAACTTTTTCATCGCCACGAAAAGGCGTCTTTGGCCATTGCTCATATGAAAGAACAAGCCTAATGAAGCAGCAACAATTTCGCGGCTGCCATGGAGCACTCGGTTCCGTTCTGGTTTTATTCAGCTGTCTGGCGCAAGCCCAAACCGCTGCAACGGAGGGCGGCAACGCAGGACGGAAGGGAACACTCGAGCAACAAATGGCCGAGCAGTCCCGGCGTCTCAATGCCTTGAAGGGATCGGTGGCCGAGCAAGAGACCATTCTGAAAGGCCTGCGACACACGTTATCGACGCAACTGTTGGCAACACAGCGCGGCAAAGGCGCCAACAACGCCGACGTTGTCGCGCAAGCCGAGGCAGCGGCCCCGACGCCGGTCGGTGCGGCGCCGGAACGCAATAAGCGTCCGCCCGAGGTTGCCCCGATCTTCGAACAAGCCGGTGTGCTTACCCCCCGAGGCACGTACGTGCTGGAACCATCCATGCAGTTCGGTTATTCCTCCAGCAATCGCGTCGCGCTGGTGGGCTACACCATCATCCCGGCGATGTTGATTGGCCTGGTCGACGTGCGCGAAATCAAACGCAACACCTTCACCGCGGCGCTCACCGGACGTTATGGCATCACCAATCGTTTCGAACTGGAAGCCAGGGTGCCTTATGTCTATCGCTCGGATTCGACGGTCAGTCGTGAGATCTTCACCGGCGCTTCAGTTGAAAACGTGTTCGACACCAGCGGCAAGGCGATCGGCGACGTTGAATTGGCAGCACGCTATCAGCTCAACGATGGCGGTGTCGAAAAGCCGTATTACGTTGCATCGCTGCGCTACAAATCGCGCACCGGGAGAGATCCGTTCGAAGTCGTGACAGACTGCAATCAACGCTGCACCGGCAATACCGCCGGCACTGGCCTTCCCCTGCAATTGCCGACCGGTTCCGGCTTTCATTCGTTGCAGCCCGGCTTGACCTGGTTGCTTCCATCCGACCCGGTTGTGTTTTTCGGCAGCTTCAGTTACCTGCACAATTTCAAGCGCGACAATGTCAGCCGTAGAGTACTCAACGGCGAGGAGGAATTTCTCGGCAGGGTCAAGCCCGGTGATGTGATCGGATTCAACTTCGGCATGGGCCTGGCGCTGAACGAAAAATCTTCTTTCAGCATTGGCTACGACCACAATTCGGTCGGCCGGACCAAGCAAAACGATCAGATTGTGCCGGGCTCGGTCAGAACGCAACTCGCCACCCTGTTGCTCGGCTATTCTTATCGCGTGACGGACAAGACGTCGTTAAGCGTGTCGGTCGGCGCCGGTCTGACCCGCGATACGCCCGATGTGTCGCTTACCTTCAAATTGCCGATGTCATTTTAAAAACCGCCAACAATGATGCAAGTAACCGAGCAAAATTAATGGTGATTTCTATGCGGTATTTTTTGTAGGAGCGGGCCTCCCTTGCAGGGCGCATTTGCGCTTGCAAGCTATCGCGGGCAAGGCCCGCTCCTACAAATTCACGGTTTCTTTTGCCTGACTACTTAGTTACACAGAAGTCAGAAATTAAGGCGACGATAGCGTGATGCGCACTCCTTCCCCTTCAAGGGGAAGGCTCAATAGTGTTCGGCACATTAGTTGCCAACGTGTTCCAACCGCCGTATTCCCTCCCCTTGAAAGGGAGGGAACACGCAGGCTCTCCGTCGCCTAAGTTACTGACTTCTGTGTAATACGGTAGAACCATCTGCGCCGCGCAAGAGATTGTGATCTGCAATGCGTTGCGAACCATGATTTAAGTGCTCTTGGCGCGAACCGCCGAGGACCGAGGAATGCGGTCCTCCACCATACCGTTGCGGCGGCATCGGTGCGCGGGGCATATCCACCATTGATTCGCCATTGGCATCAGTACAGTTCTGTACTGTTCCTCTCCGGATACTGCGCAGGCGAGTTCGGCAGGGTACTTATGCGGATATCGTATTTCTCGATCAAGCGGTACAAGGTCACACGCGAGATGCCGAGCAGGTTTGCCGCCTGTGAAATCCGGTTGCGCGACTGCGACAATGCGAGCCGAATCATTGCGCCTTCCGCGCTGGCACGCGCATCTATCAGGGACATCATATGTTCGCGTTGCGGATTGCGTTTAAAGCTGAGGTCTTCCGGCTGAATGTAGCGTCCTTCGGCCATCACCACCGCGCGCTGGACCCGGTTGACCAATTCGCGCACGTTGCCAGGCCAGTCGTGGCTGAGCAGCGCATTGATCGCGGCTTTCGAAAAACCGCGCAGGCGCTTGTTGTGCAGCAGTGCGAATTTTGCAAAATAATACTTCGCGATATCCTCGATATCTTCGCCGCGCTCTGCCAGATTGGGCGTCTCGACACAAATGACATTGATGCGGTAGTAGAGATCTTCTCGAAACCGGCCTTGCTTGACTGCGTCGGCCAAGTCGATATGGGTCGCCGCGATGACGCGTACATTGATCGGCAGCGTCTCGGTTCCGCCGACCCGTTCGATGGTTTTTTCCTGCAAGAAGCGCAGCAAATTAACCTGCATGTCAAACGGCATGTCGCCAATTTCATCGAGAAACAAGGTGCCGCCTTGCGCAGCTTCGATACGTCCTGTCTTGCGCTGGCTGGCACCGGTGAACGCACCCTTTTCATAGCCGAATAATTCCGATTGAAATAATTGCGGCGCAATCGCACCGCAATTGACGGCACTGAACGGCGCCTCTTTCCGCGCCGATTGACGGTGTAAAGAGCGCGCCACGAGTTCCTTACCGGTGCCGGACGCTCCAGTGATCAATACCGATGCATCGGTACGCGCCACTTTGGCGATCTGTTCGGACAGTCGCTGCATCACCGGGCTTCTGCCGATGATGGCCGACTCAATCGCCGTGGTCGATATCACGGGATTGGCGTGGTTATGCACATCGCGCACGAATGCCATGTCCCACGCATGGTGCAACGTCAAAACAATATGCTCGATTTGCGCCGGAGTGGTAATGAAAATAAACAAATACTCCGCGATAAGTTCGCGCACCTTCGGCAACGCAATCAAATCCTGCGCAATCAAGCCGACCCACGAGATTTTATGGAGGTTCAAAAACGGCTCATACACATCGAGCTTATGCAAATCTTCTTCCTGCTTGATAATCAACAGGCCGACCCGGCAGCCAGCATGAATTGCATCATGCGCGGTTTGAAGGGCGGGACGCTCAAGCAATTCGATGCCGAAATCTTTCAGGGAATCGGCGTAAGGACAGACGCGCTCGACACGACTGGATGGACGCAAAACAAGGACGGTCTGATTTTCCTGCGCAGATTTGGAGACTTCTAGCATTTCCCGAATCCTTTTGCTTGTTCAGCCCCGTCGATACGAGGCCTGGATCATGCTCGCTACACGCGTCGCTTCGAGGCGTCGGCCAGTCATGCGAACCTCCGTATCGTCGGGTAAAAAGCACCTGTAGCGCCTGATAACTGGTTTGTAATCAGTGATCTCAAGACTACCGTTTTTTGATACTGGGAACAATGCTGCAAAACAGTGCAAAAGACAGAACCACGATAAGGTCTGCGTTACGTCAACCCGGGCTTGTCACGTCATTAGAGCGGTTTGCGCTCCGATGTAAGGTAGGGTGCGCCCGCGCACCGGTGCTCTTGCGACGGTATCGGTGCGCGGGGCGC
>CBINHE010000053.1:0-28962 GCA_966250375.1 uncultured Oxalobacteraceae bacterium | reverse complement strand
AGATTGGCCCCTTACACCGGATCCGCAAACCGCTCTAAATTTTTACAACATTTTTACGAAGAAAAAGGTACCGTTTTATCAGGTTAAAAAACATCAAGGTGCCATGTTGGATTCACATTCTTCTAAAAGTACTCTCGCTACCCTCACCGTAGCCGCCATCGGGATTGTCTACGGTGATATCGGCACGAGTCCGCTCTATACAATGAAAGAAGTGTTCTCCAAAGAACATGGCGTTGCGCTGAATGAGGCCAATCTGCTCGGCGTGGTGTCGTTAATCGTGTGGGGACTGACGACCATTGTTTCCCTGAAATATGTGGCGCTGATTCTACGGGCGGACAATCGTGGCGAGGGCGGCATCATGGCGTTGATGGCGCTAGCGATGTCTTCGGTGACACAGAAATCGCGTTGGTATTATCCGTTGATGCTGATCGGATTGACGGGCGCCGCATTGTTTTACGGCGATGGCGTTATTACTCCCGCCATTTCGGTATTGTCGGCAATCGAAGGGCTGGAAGTGGCCACGCCCGCATTTCAGCCCTATATTATTCCGTTGACGGTAGCGGTATTGGTCGCGTTGTACATGCTTCAGCACAACGGTACGGGCGGCATCGGCAAATGGTTCGGACCGATTGTGTTCGTCTGGTTCGCAACGCTGGCCGCGATGGGCATCCTCAATATTATCGATAATCCTGCAATCCTGATCGCACTCAATCCATTCCATGCATTGCGCTTCCTGTTCCAGAATGGCTGGCTCGCTTTTATCGCACTCGGCTCGATTTTCCTCGCCTTTACCGGTGCCGAAGCGCTCTATGCCGATATGGGCCACTTCGGCAAAAGACCGGTTCGACTGGCGTGGTTCATGGTGGTATTCCCGGCACTGGCACTCAATTATCTGGGACAGGGCGGACTCTTGCTGTCGAACCCGGCTGCCGTATCGAATCCGTTTTATCACCAGCTCGGCGCCTGGAGTATTTATCCGTTGGTCGTTATGTCCACCATCGCCACCGTGATCGCATCGCAGGCAACCATTTCCGCCACCTTTTCAGTCACCCAACAGGCGATCTCGCTAGGCTTTTTGCCGCGCATGCGCGTTCTCCATACGTCGGATCGTGAAATAGGCCAAATCTACATTCCGCTCGTTAACTGGCTGCAACTGGTTGTCGTCATTCTTGCAGTAGTGGGATTCGGCTCTTCTTCCAACTTGGCGGCCGCATATGGGATCGCGGTTGTCACAACGATGTTAACGACAACTGTCTTGACCTTTTTTGTTATTCGCTACAGATGGAAGTACAACTTGTTGCTGTGCTGGACGGCTACCGGATTCTTTTTGGTCATTGATATCGCCTTCTTTTCTGCGAACGCCCTGAAGGTCGTGCATGGAGGGTGGTTTCCCTTGGTACTGGGCGCGGTGGCGATTGCGGTTATGCTGACTTGGCGCAAAGGACGGGAACTGGTCTTTGAAAACCTGAAAGTGCATTCGATTCCGCTTAACGATTTTCTTCGGTCGCTGTTTGGCACACCGCCGCACCGTGTTGCCGGCACTGCGGTATTCTTCCGCGCGGAAGGCGATGGCGTGCCGCATGCAATGCTGCATAACCTCTTGCACAACAAGGTGTTGCATGAACGCACCGTCTTTCTGACCGTTTTCAATGCCGACATTCCCACTGTGCCGGAGGCTGAACGCGTCAAGGTGGAGCCGCTTGACCACCAGTGTTATCAAGTCAATGTGTACTATGGCTTCAAGGACGAACGCGATATTCCGCTCGCTCTGGAGAAGTGCAAGAAATATGGCTTGGCGTTTGAGATGATGGAGACGTCGTTTTTCATAGCGCGCCAGACCGTGATTTCGGCCGTCGGAGGCGGCATGGCCTTATGGCGGGAGTCGCTGTTTGCAACCATGTCACGCAATGCGCGCGATGCGGCCGATTATTTCAAGGTGCCGACTAATCGCGTCATTGAATTGGGAACCCAGGTTGAAATCTGACCGGCCCGGCGCGGCCCGAGAACATCAAGAAGGCAGGCTCCGGATGAATTGGCTCAAACGCAGTTTCGCAACGTTGACCGGTGTCGATAAGGAACTCACCGCGCTATCGTCGCTGGTGCCGCCCTCGCTCGGATTCGGTGACGACCGCGAGCGCTTCATCGGCTACGGTTGGACAGCCGTGGCTTGTGCGCTTGCCACTGCGCTGGCGCTGATGCTGCGCGACTTGCTTGGTCCTGCCAACCTGGTGTTGCTGTATCTGATGGCCGTGGTGTTGGTAGCGCTCCGGTTTGGGCGCAAGCCGGGCATCCTGGCCTCCTTTCTGGCCGTGCTGACATTCGACATATTCCTGGTTCCACCGTACTACTCGCTCACGGTCAACGAGCCGCAGTATCTGCTGACCTTTGCGATCATGCTGATCGTGGCGCTCATTATCAGCAACCTGACCACCCATCTGCATTATCAGGCGCGCATGGCCCAATACAGGGAGCGGCGCGCCGGCGCGCTGTTCGACTTGTCGAAAGAATTGTCCGCTGCCTTGACCAACGCAGTCATCATTGATATCGGCACCCGCCATCTGGAAGCGATGTTCCAGGCCGACGTGACATTGCTGCTTCCTGACCGGCAGGGAAAGCTCCAGCCGCCGGTTGCGGAAAGCAAACCATTTTCCGGCTCATCCCAGGTTGTGCTCGACTGCGCCCAGGACGTGTACGACAGGCAAACGGCAGACGGTCTCAATGGCGCGGCGAGGCCGGACAGCCTGCTTTACCTGCCGCTGCGCGCACCGATGCGCATTCGGGGCGTGCTGGTGGTTGTGCCGGAGAATGCGCGTCAGTTCCTGCTGCCGGATCAGCAGCGCCTGTTGCAAACCTGCGCCGCGCAGATCGCACTCGCGATCGAGCGGGTGCATTACGTTGACGTGGCGCAGGAATCCGAGATGGCGATGGAATCGGAACGACTGCGCAACTCTTTGCTCAGCGCTATTTCGCACGATGTACGTACACCGCTTACTGCAATCGTCGGTTTGGCCAGCACCCTGGCAAGCGGCCGGCCGATGCAAGACGAAAATCGGCAGGAGTTGGCAGAGGCAATTCAAGAGGAAGCGTTGCGCATGAGTAGTCTGGTATCAAACCTGCTCGATATGGCCAAGCTGCATGCCGGCGGCGCCAGATTGAACCGGCAATGGCAGATGCTGGAGGAAGTGGTGGGCAGCACGCTCGGCATGCTGTCGCATGCGCTGGAGGGGCGTCGTATCGACGTGGCGCTGACGCCGACCTTGCCATTGCTCGACTTCGATGCGGTACTGGTCGAACGCGTGTTTTGCAACCTGCTGGATAACGCCGCAAAATACACGCCGCCCGGCAGCCCGTTATCGATCCGTGCCGAGCTGGAGGGAGACGTGGTGTGGGTCGCGGTCGAAGATAGCGGGAGCGGTGTACCGGTGGAAATGCGCGAAGAGATTTTTACCAAATTCACGCGCGGCGACCCGGAATCTGCGCGCTCGGGCGTCGGCTTGGGCCTATCGATCTGCCGCACGATTGTAGAAGCGCATGGCGGCCGTATCTGGGTGGAAAACCGGCCTGACGGCGGCGCGTGCTTTATCTTCACGCTGCCGGTAGGCTCGCCGCCTGTGGACGATGGGTTGCTGGACGCTGCCGATCTAGCCAAACCGGAAGATATGACATGAGCGAACCTGCGATCCATATCGTGCTGATCGAGGATGAAAAGCAAATCCGGCGCTTCCTCAGGATGACACTCGAAGCGGAAGGCTTGCGCGTGCACGAAGCGGAGACCGGCAAGAAAGGGCTGGACGAGGTTCGCGCGCATCAACCTGACATGGTCATCCTGGATTTGGGGTTGCCGGACATGGACGGAATCGAGGTAATACGCCAATTGCGTAGTTGGACAAGGCTGCCGATTCTGGTTTTATCGGCGCGCAGCGAGGAAGCGCAGAAGGTGAATGCGCTCGATGCCGGCGCCGACGACTACCTGACCAAGCCGTTCGGTGCCCCGGAACTGATGGCGCGCATCCGCGCCCATTTGCGAAAACGCGAGCATGGGGGCAGCGTTGCGATGGAGTCGGTTTTCCACTTTGGTGAAGTGACCATCGATTTTCTCCATCGCCGCGTCACGCGCCAGGATCAAGTCGTGCATCTGACCCCGATCGAATATCGTCTCCTGACAACACTGGTGCGCAATGCCGGCAAGGTGCTCACGCATACGCAGTTGCTGCGCGAAGTGTGGGGGCCTGGTCATGCAGAACGCAGCCACTATTTGCGCATCTACATGGGCCACCTGCGGCAGAAGCTCGAAAACGATCCGGCCCGCCCATCTCATATTTTTACCGAGACGGGGGTCGGCTATCGGCTTGTTTTACACAATTTCTGACGTCAGAAATGAGGGACAGCCGGGATGACATTTTTTCGTCAAAAGTGACTACGAGAATCATCTATGTCACGAGACTTGTGGGCCGGATAATTCATATACATTCATATCATCCAAGGGGTCGATCATTCCATCGAAATCCAGCAAAGCCAGTGTGGGCTTTCCTTCTGGTGTTTGCTTGGGAAAACTGAAAATACTTCTTTGCAAACGCACTGACGATCAAGATGATTTTCTTTCAACGTATCTGCTTTATCAGTTGGCGTACTGGGTATCCCGATCAAGTGCGTTGCTCCTTTTAGGAATGGCGTACGGGCAGGAATTGCACCGGATTCGCCTCCACCGCAAGCGCAGCGACCGAAACACCGGCGCGCTTCAGCGCTTCGATGAAGACCGTGCGTGCGTAGTTTGCAGGTTGCACGATCCTGAAAGTCCTGATTAATGGGAATTGCCCCGTCAGAGGCGCAACAAAGTCCGCCGGTAGCGTTCCAGCGACGGTGCCTAGGCAAAGCGCTGATCCAATGCAGCTCGGGAATTCAGGCTCCAGATCGAGTTCGAATTCGGTTCCCGCAGCGGCAGCAGTCACATGCGGCTGCACGCTGAAAGCGGCCGACTTGGGTCGCCAGTCGACCGAGGGAGGTGTGGGTGGGTTCTTCGGGTTGATGATGACATCGACCACATCGTCGTTGACGAAGATCGGTCTGACATTAAATTCGCCACGGAAATTGAACGACTCGAACAGGCGATCGTCGATGATCACTTCGCCGGTAATCCGCTTGATGCCTGCGGCCGCTACTTGTAAGGCCAATGCACAGTATCCCGCGAGCGGATCGGGAGCGGTAAGTATGGCATTGCCTAGCGAATTCGCTTCGTTGTGATCCAGGTTGCTGATCGCAAACGTGCCATCCGGGTTGGTGCGGCCCCCCATAGCCAAGTCTCCGCTGGCGACCAGAACGAGGTTGCCGGCGAGTACGCCGTTAGCATCGACCACACCCTAGCGGTAAACCGGGGTACGGAAAACATGGTCAGCGCCCAAGGTGTCGAGTGTTAGGCCGACCGAAAAGAGTTTGCGTACCGAACCGATCAGAAAGGCATGCTCGGAATGCATGTCGTAAAGGAGCTGGCCGGTATCGAGATCAACAACCCGCATGCCCCAAACCGCATTACGGTAGAGCGGCTTATTGAAAATCTGGCTGATCTTCTCCGGTATCACTTGGCTGGAGGACGCGCTGGCACCATTACCGTAGCCAACAAGCAACAGGCAGAACAGCAACATTGCCACGACATGGTACCAGTGCGTTCGCTTTGCCATCACTTGTTCTCCTATGACAAATCAAGAGCTTATGCGCACAGCAATCGACGATGATTCGTGTATCCCATGTCGATGGAGGCAGGCGATTTTCTTCAGGCAGACATGCATCTGCAAAACTGCTTATATTAATAAAATATAGACAGCGCTCCCGCTGGATGCAAGTTACCGCTAGGCTAGGACTCCAGCTGGAAGCAACCGGAGCAACTAAAAAGCTGTAATCCCGGCCGTCCCTAGAAATGAACACTGCTTAGCGTTTAATCTTTTTCCGCTCTGTCTCGATCGTCTCCAGCGTCGCGTACGCCGCCGGACGCCAAGGTCCGCCTAGAGAAATCGCTTTTTCGGCTGCTTGACGAGCCAGGTCGAAATAGCCAAGTTCGGCAAGAGCAGTTGCAAGATTGTTGAATGCGGGCGCGCTATCCGGGTGCGCCTCGGTCGCCAGGCGAAATGCAGCTACAGCTGCAATCCGGTCGCCTGCTGCATATGCGGTATTGCCAAGCCCTAGCTGCAGCGCGATGTTGCGCGGCCAGCGCCGCAGTGCGCTTTCGTAGGCCTTGCGCGCACGGGCTGCATCGGTACTTTTTTCGAGCGCAACCAGAGCGTCCACTGCTGCGCCCTCTTCCGCTGTTTCCGGCAATCGCCCTGCCGGCAAAGTGACCATACCCCAGTAACCGCTGCGTCCCCAAGTATGTTCAAAAGTCGACAGAGGGAGCGCCAGCCGTTGGGTTGTACCGGAACGCAAGATGATTTCCTCCTGTTCCAGGTCATAACCAATGACCAGTGCATAGTGCCAGCGCGGAAACCAGGGCAGGCTCAAATTCTGCAGCACAAGTACGGGCGTGCCGGCCGCGACTTCAGTCAGCAGCGCCTGCAATGTTGGTGGGATCGTCATGCTCAGCGCCCCGTTTCGGCGTCCTGCGGCCAACATCTCCACCTGCAAACTTCCTTCGCGCTGTGGCACATAGACTTGCGGCACCAGCGCCTCAGGCGTCGTCGTGATGCCGGCAGCACTTAAGGACATGGCGAGCGCCGCAGGACCGCATTGGTAGCGCTCTTGAGGAAAAAACGGCGTAGACACCAACTCGACATGCCGTGACAGGTTTGCATCAGGCTTTTGCAGCAACGCACGCGTTTGCGTTGCACACCCGGACAACAGCACGATAACCAAAAGGAAAATTCCCGGCATCAACTTGTGCCGGGAACGATTGCGGCCACATTCCATTTAGCGTTTGGATCGCGTGAATGGGAAAACTTTGGTCAAGCCAAGAATGTCGGTAATCAGCAGCAGGACGAAAATAAAAACCAAGACGCCGAGAATGCTATCGCCACCCGCGGGAAGGCTGTCAATCTGACCCGCTACGGAAGCTGCTTCGGCATCGGTCAGCGCGGCGACCCGGGCTTGTACTTCCAATAAGTCGACGCCCTGCTTCTCAAGTTGCGCCATCACGTCGGGCCGATTCAGCGCCGCTGCAATTTTTGCCCTGCTTGATTCTGCGACATTGACAGCGACTACCTGCTCGGTACCGATCATCGCTGCCTGGACCGATTGAGTAAAACCAACGAAGGTAAATGAAGTGAGCAGAAAATAGACAAAATGACGCTTGATTTTTTGGAGCATGATTTCCTCTTGTCGGGTGAGCGGTGACTCAATACTGGAAGAGCTTGATTGATAATTCCCGAATATCGGCATGTGCGATGTTCGGGAATGTCGAAAGCCTGATGGATCTGCCTGCCGCTAGCAGGATTGCGGCACGCTGTCGGATGGCTTCACGGAGGCTGTTCTTTTCAATTCTTTTTTCAACTCTTTTGCAGCATCCTGTTTTCCCCGCGCGCGTGATGGCGGGAGACGGCGCAGTGTTTTCAACGCTTCGAGGTTATTGATTTCGATCGCACGCTGATCAACCGAGATCAATCCGATTTCATTAAATGCCGACAATGTGCGGCTGACGGTTTCCAGCGTCAGGCCCAGATAGCTGCCGATTTCATGACGTGTCATGCGCAGATTGAAATGCCTGCCCGAATATCCCATTTCGGAGAAGCGCTCGGAAAGCAGCGCGAGAAAACGTGCGACGCGTGCTTCTGCACTGAGCGATCCAAGTATGGTGATCATTGCGTGTTCGCGTATCAATTCGCGGCTCATGACACCGTATATCGCGGTCTCCAACTCCGCATGCGTTTTGCCTATGTTGGAAAATTTTTTGAAAGGCACCAGGATAATATCGCAGCTGGAAAGTGCAACGGCTTCCGCTGCATAATGTTTGGTATGAATCCCGTCCACCCCGAAGAGATCGCCTTTCATGGGAAAACTAAGGATGTGCTCATTTCCGGACGAATCTATCATGACGGACTTTAGGAATCCGGAATTGACGACATACAGCATTTCAAACGGCTGGCCAATGGTATGAATCCGCTGCCCGGCCTTGAACTGCACATGCTGAAACAGAGCATCTTCGTGAACAATCGATGCTCCTCCCGAAATGCCTAACAGATCGCACACTTCTTTCAGATTCGACCAAAGCTTGCCGGAACGTTGCCATCCCGCTTCGGCACAGTTTTGTATGCCAGACGGCGTAGAAGCCGCACGCATTTCAGATGTTTGGATAGATAACAAGACGCTCTCCTCTTTCAGTAACCCATATTCAGTCCACGTTAACAGCCTCGTGTTTGCTGCCCGCGGTGCCTCCTTTGCAAGGCAGAAATCATTGGGTTGAAGTATGTCAAGTTAATTACTAAATTGATATCAGCAAGCGCCGCGATTTGAAATAGGAAAGAGGAAGGACATGTAGGGGTTTTCTTAAGGCTGCATCGCTCGAATCCGGCAATGTCGTTGCTTGCCGCCAAAAATACCCGACAAAACCGACGGAATGGCGGAAGCTAGTCCAGCTGGGTTTCTCGATTATCTGGACAGCATCGGGCTGAACGCTTTGACGGACACCGATACGATGTCGCCCATCCGTAGCCCATCAATCTCATCGTCGGTGGCGACCACGTCGATGATGTCTTGTCCCAACAACAGCGACAAAATGTACACCACCTCCTCGCGCCGAATCGCCAGCACCTGCGCGCGCAGATTCAGTTTCCCTGCTACTCGCTGTTGCAAAAAGATTTGGGCTGGCGTACCCGATTGCGTAATTCGCCCCTGCTCCAGGCGCAACACACGCTGCGACAATTTGAATACCTCACCCACGTCATGGCTTACCAAAAGCGTGGTCAATCCGAAACGCCGATGCATGAGGGCGAGATCGTCTTGCAACTGGCTGCGTAGCTCAGCGTCAAGCGCGGAAAGCGGTTCATCGAGCAGCAACAAGGCCGGCTTTCTAGCCAATGCACGTGCTAGCGCCACCCGTTGTTTTTGGCCACCTGACAACGTGCCCGGCAGGCGGCTTTGCAGCGCAGTCAATCCCGTCAGATCGAGTAACTCGTCAACCCACGCGGTGTCGCCCTTGCCGGTGCCATAAGCAACGTTGTGGCGAATGGACAGATTCGGAAACAGCGCATAGTCCTGAAATACGAAGCCAATCGAGCGTCGCTGCGGCGGAAGATTGATTTTGTTCGAGGAATCAAACCAGGTTGTGCCGCCAACCACGATCTTGCCGCTATCCGGTTGCGTCAATCCAGCCAGCATTCGCAGCACCGTCGTTTTTCCTGCACCGGACGGGCCGAACAATGCCACGAAGCTGCCGTTATCGAACGACGTTTGCAATTCGAGTTGTAGTCGGCCATCGGCATTTTGCAGTGTTTTTGCTAACGTAAGATCGATCAACTCAGCCTGCCTTCACCCATTTTTTATTCATCACATACACTGCCAGCAGGATGGAAAAGGTAATTGCGAACAGCACCATCGCATAGAAATTCGCTGCCGCATAATTCAGGCTTTCGACCTCATCGTAAATCGCGATCGAGGCAACCTTGGTGACGCCGGGGATATTGCCTCCGATCATGAGCACCACGCCGAATTCACCCACTGTATGCGCAAAGCTCAGCACGGTTCCGGCCAATAGCGCCGATTTCATATTGGGTAACAACACGCGGAACAGCGTTGCCAGATCCGACTTGCCCAAGGTGCGCGAGGCTTCAATCAGCGACGCCGGCAAATTCTGAAATCCTGACTGTATCGGGTACACCATGAATGGCAGGCTGAAAATCACCGAACCGATCACCAATCCGGCAAAGCTGAAAACCAGCTTCACATGCAGCCAGTGATCGAGCCATTGGCCGAACGCGTGCTGCGGACTGAATGCCAGCAGAAGATAGAAGCCGAGTACCGATGGCGGCAGCACCAGCGGCATACTGACGAAGGTTTCAATCACTGGTTTGATGCGAATGCGGGTGTAGGCGATCCAGTACGCCAGCGGAATGCCGATCACCAGTAGAATCACGGTCGTCACCGCCGCCAGGTAAAACGTCAGCAACAGCGGCTGCCAGTCGTAGCTCATGCCGCAGGCTCTCTAAGTACACTCATTTCATTCGCCTTCACCAGGCCTTCTACCCGATCGCCAATTGCCAGTTGCAGCAGGTATGAAGACTTGGTTGTGATCACGGAAGCCAGTGCGTGGCCATCGACATCCAGTCCGACTTTCGTCAGCAATTTGCCGCGATCGATCATGGTCACGATGGCCGGAATGCGATTGCGCATACTGATCAAGCCGGAGAGATTCTTGGCCAGCGACACTTCGGTCTCTTTGAACATCAGCGTCACCGGCATACCAACCTGCCATGCAGCGACTTCATCGCCCGCGCCAACCAAGGTCGCGGTGAAACAATGCGCGCCGACGGCGACTTCGATCAATGCAATGCTGCCGACAACTTCGATCGCCGAGATCTGGCCAGGCAAGCGATTCATGGCAAGATATATCCGTATCGTTCAAAGATGGCCCGAGCCTTGCCGCCATGGAGAAAGTTGTAAAACAATTGCGCCGCTTTCGGATTGTTCATTTGGCCGTGCCTGAGAATTACCGCGCCTTGTGCGATCGGTTGGTACGCCTCCCGGGAAACATCGATCCACTTCCCCTGCCCTTTCATTTCCGGTGAAATAACCACCGACTTCGCGGTAAAGCCAACATCGGCCGCCTTCGAATGAATGTATTGGTTTGTTTGCGCAATGCTTTCACCGAAGACCAGTTTCGATTTCAGCGCATCCTCCAATTGGTAATGGGAAAACACCTTGATCGTTTCACGACCGTACGGCGCGGTCTTTGGATTGGCAAGCGCGATTTTGTCGACGGATGCGCTCCGCAGAACGTCTTTCCAGTTTGCCAGATCGATATCTTTCATGGTCCACAACACCAGCGTGCCGTAAGCGTACGGCTTCGGGGCCGCTGTGGCGAAACCTTCCTTGTACAGCTTTTCCGGAAGTTCCATGTCGGCCGACAAGAACACATCGAACGGCGCGCCGTTCATGATTTGCCAAGTGAACTTGCCGGATGAGTTATAGGTCGGTTTGAGGTCATGGCCCGTTTCTTTTTTGAATGCGGCCTGCAGATCATCGAACGCGTATTGCACGTTTGCTGCTACGGCAACCGTGAGCGTGTCGGCAAAAACCGGAGCGGAGATCGCCAGCAGCAATCCAATACAGAGATGAGGGATGCGTTTCAATTACCATTCTTTCGTGGTTGAGCGCCATTGCGCAACAATTGCCGACACGCACGCTTCATGTGAAGGGTGCGCATGCGGCTATATGTTACACAGAAGTCACTAACTTAGGCGACGAAGAATCTTCGTGCTCCCTCCTCTACTCACGGCACGATGTGTTCCAACTGCGTCCATTCTGCATTCCTGCAAAGCGCCAGTCTTTTGCCAAAAATGCCTGGAATTCATCCGGGGAAACCGCCTCGCTGTAAAAATAACCCTGGGCTTCATGGCAGCCGAAGGAAAGCAGTCGCTCCATTTGCGCTTGCGACTCAACGCCTTCGGCAATGACGCGCAGTTGCAGGCTCTGTCCTAGATTCACGATGGTGTGGGTAATCGTTTCATCTTCCGCATCGTTTAGCATGTCGAAGATAAACGACTTGTCTATCTTGATTTTGTCGATATGAATATGCTTGAGAAAGCTGAGACTGAAATAGCCTGTTCCAAAGTCGTCAATGCTGATGCGGACACCTGAATCCCGTAACCGCATAGCCAGATTGGCCACAATTTTCGCTCTTCGCATGATCGATGGTTCCGTAATTTCGAGCTCCAAATAGGAAGCATCCAATTCTGCCTCGCGAAGTACGGTGAGAACCAGTTCTACGAAATCCTTCTGTTGCAGTTGAATGGGCGACACATTTACTGAAACAGGAATCGCGCGAAGACCGTCCAATTGCCAACGGCGGCATTGCGCGCAAGCCTCGCGTATTATCCACTCCCCCAGTTTCGTGATCAGTCCACGCTCTTCCGCAATTGCAATGAAGTCGAGCGGCGTGAAACCGTCAAAGATCCCGCGACGCCAGCGCAGTAGTGCTTCGGCACCGATCACCGTTCCGTCTCTGGCATCGATCTGCGGCTGATACCCGAGGCAAAGCTCGCCACTGTCCATTGCATGCCGCAGTTGACGTTCAATTTCGGCAGATCGCGTAATCTGCTCATTAAGCTCTCGCGTAAAGAACTGATAGTTGTCACGGCCGCGGCTCTTGGCTTCATAGAGCGCTGAATCCGCGTACTTGATCAAATCAGGGACTTTTTTTGAATCATCTGGAAAAAGACTGATGCCGATGCTGGTCGTCGTATAGATCTGGTTTTCCTTGAGCAAAAACGGCTTGCTGATTTCGGCAATGATTTTGCCTGCGACATGTCGGGCTTGCTCACCTCTGTCAAGCTCCGGAAGCAGAATCAGGAATTCGTCCCCACCAATGCGCGCAACAGTATCTTCCCCCCGAACGCATTCGAGAAGGCGTTGTCCCACCGAGTACAGCAGCATATCGCCGATTTGATGGCCTAATGAGTCGTTGATGTTTTTAAAGTTATCGAGATCCAAAAACAAGACAGCCACTTTTTTCTTGCTTCGTGTTGCCATGTGAATCGCCTGCTCCAATCGATCGTTCAGCAGGGTACGGTTCGGCAGCGCGGTAACGGTGTCATAGAAAGCCAAGGATTGTATCCTGTGTTCTGCTTCCTTTCGCTCGCTTATATCCCTGCAGATAAACTGATTAAAGAATTTTCCGCCAAAATCGATGGTTCGCGCGCTGATTTCCACAGGAAACACGGTGCTGTTCGATCGCTGTTGAACGGTCTCGAAGATGGCCGTTCCGTCAATACGAAGCCTGTCCAAGCTTTCTTTCAAATCATCTTGGCTGGAAGGCGTAGATAAAACCACCAGCGACTGTCCTATGAGCGAGGAAAGGGTGTGCCCCAGAACCTGCAGAGCCCTGTCGTTCGCCTCGAGAATCCGGTAATCGGCATCGGTCAGAATGATCATGTCGTTCGCGTATTTCGACAAATAATCGTACTGCTTCTGCAGGAAGCGTTTTTCGGTTTCCGTTTGCAATGCAGCCAACTGGTATTCACTTTCCTTATATTTCCACCAAAACAGAATGCCCGCACCGAGAATGCAGAGCGTGGCGAGACTGGATGCTGCGATGGCCCAAGCTGTTTCCCAAGCATTGGCATGGATGGCATGCTCGGAAGCCTCAGCGGCCACGAACCATGGAACGCCATTGATAGGGCGAACCGCAGCAACGGTTTTGTCATTCTCTGTCTCTTGAAAAACAAGAGAAGCTGTCGCGGCTTTAGCGCTATTGATCAGCTGTTGAGGAGTGACCGTCAGCGCATCAAGAAATCGGTATCTGGAAGGATGGTCGTTGAGCAAGACCACCTGCTGTCCCCGGATCTCAAGGAGCAACACATTATTTGGCAGGTTGGGAAAAGGCGCCACCACTTGAAGAATGGGGTAAATTTGCTGTTGCGGATCAACCTTTAGCAGAAGGACTGCAATCGTTTTCCTTTTTTGACCGTTAGAAGCAAAAAGTGGCGCAGCAATATCCACTGCCCGATATGGTTTTCCAGAGATCGTTGTCGGCCGGATTGAAGAAATTTGAAATGCATCCGAGGCGACAACGCGCGCAACGACTTGCGCTGTAATGCCGTCGATCGGTTGAAGAGCATCTTCAGTGGAGACCAGGGTATTTCCGTGGGCATCAAGAATGGCGCACTCCAGATAACCATGGAGTTTTTTTAGCGTATCAAGTTGCGCCCGTATTTGTATTTTGGCGCTGCTGGATTTGCCACCTGATTGCTCTAAAAAACTAACCGCCTCGCTCAGCATGTAGCTGCTGGCAGTGATCTGCGCATCGTTGGCCCGCTCATGAATAATTGATGCGATCGTGGCTGCTCTATTGTTCACAATACGCACTAGCGACTCCCTGACTTGCCGTTCTTGCTCATCCAGTTGCCGGCTATATACCCAATAACTGATGCCCAAGGCCGCGAACAGCAACGCAAGAAAAACACCTAACGCAAATCGCGAATGTCGGGTTGGCTTGTCTATCAAGTCCTCTGGAGTCTTGATCATATTCTCTTGCGTGACCCAAAAGCCTGTCAGCATATCTAAAGTATTTTCGAGCGCTTTTGCTAAAACTCAACTGAGTCGACTTGGCGCGATTTCCGCATGCATTGACATCAGCGATAGCAAGATGTACGAGGTCAAGGTCCCAAGCTTCCCCATATTCTCATAGTACATCGCCAAAAATGCAAACGCATGACATCTGCATTCTTTGATTCATCCGGCCGATTTTGCTGCAATGATTTTGATAAATAACAGCACCTGAAAATTTTGAAGAACTTCATCCAAAAAATTTGAAAGACGAAGAAACGTAATACGTTTTCAACTGTCCATTATTGAAAGCCCACATCTATACGGGGAGAAATGTGATGATGAACTTAGGTAATTCCGGCTCCACAGAGCAGCAACAAAGTTTCCTGAAGAGCTTGGTTGCTTTCACCAAAGACCACAAGGCCTCACACTGGTCAGGCCCGGTTTCCGAATTCCTGGAAAAGATTTTGCCGGTCGATCCGAAGGGTGCCGCACGTACATCCCATCAATATATCTGGGACATGATTCGCTGGACGCGCGCCGAAGACGAGGATGGCAACATCAAGAGCAAGCTGTTCAACGATGAATTGTTCGGCATTGATGAATCAATTGAACGCGTGGTCGATTACTTCAAGGCGGCCGCCGCCGGTTCTGAAGTCGGACGCCGTTTGCTACTGTTGCTGGGTCCGCCATCAGGTGGCAAGTCAACGCTCGTGATTTTGTTGAAGCGCGGACTGGAGGAATACAGCTATACCGATGCCGGCGCTCTCTATGGCATCCAGGGTTGTCCGGTGCATGAATCGCCGTTGCACCTGATTCCACATACTTTACGTTCCTCATTTCGTGAGACGTATGGGGTCGACATCAACGGCGAAGTCTGTCCGCATTGCCGGGTACGCCTGGAAAACGAACACAATGGCGACTTCATGCAGATGCCGGTAGAACGCATCTTCATTTCCGAGGCCGGGCGCATCGGGATCGGCACTTATGCGCCGCATGATCCGACTACCGCCGATCTGGCCGATCTGGTCGGCTCGGTCGATTTATCGAAGGTCGCGGAATATGGCGATGAAGGCGACCCGCGCGCATGGTCATGGTCGGGCGCTGTTTACGCAGCAAGCCGCGGCATGTTGGAGATGATCGAGATATTGAAAGTCAAACGCGAATTCCTGTATCTGCTGCTTACCTTGACGCAGGAAAAGAACGTCAAGGTTTCGCGATTTCCTTTGATCTATCTGGATGAAACCATTCTTGCCCATACTAATCTCGCGGAATTCCGCAAGTTCCTGCAAGAGAGTGAAAACGAGGCGCTGCTCGATCGCATGGTCATTATCCAAGTGCCCTATACGCTAAATTACAAGGATGAAGCGAGAATTTACAAAAAGCTGATTTCGTCGGCAGCACCGGCATTCCGCGAAGTGCATCTGGACCCGCATGTATTGCATGCAGCAGCGGTGTTCGCCACATTGACCCGGCTGCACGAGGGCGAAGAAAAAGAGACGGAACTTACCAGAAAGGTCCGCATCTATGCCGACGAAGAAGTCGAAGGCGTCAATCGCGCGGAAGCGGAACGCATCAAGCAAAAAATGCCGGACGAAGGATTAGCGGGTGTTTCGCCGCGCTTCGTTATTAATGCGTTGTCCAACGCGATCATTCAGTCAAACACAAAAAGCCTTACGACGATGGATGTGTTGCTGGCGTTGAAGGATGCAATTGAAAACGATGCGCGGATTGATCCCAAGAAGAAACGCAAATGGGTCGATTACCTGGTGCTGGCACGCAAATATTTTTACAACCGCTGGGTCAAGGAAGACGTGCACAAGGCATTGTTCGTGTCGTTCGAACAGGAGGCGCAGGACTTGCTTGACAAGTATTTAGATGAAGTGGAAGCGATGCTAGACAACCGCCAGATCAGAGACCCGATTACCAACGAAGAGCGCAAGCCGGACGAGCGCTTTTTACGGGCAGTCGAAGAAAAGATTCACATCTCCGATTCCGGTAAACAATCGTTCCGGCAGGAAGTCGTCAGAAAAGCGATGGGCGCTTATAAACGGAGCGAAAAATTCACACTTAACAGTCATGCGCAATTGCATGACGCAGTTGAACAATATTTATTTGAACAGCGGCGCGATGTGTTGCGCATGGTGAGTTCTACTACCCGCCCTGATGAGGAGGTGCGACAAAAAATTTCCGTGGTCGAAAAACGTCTCGTAGATGAGTATGGCTACGACAGCCACAGCGCACGGGAAGCCCTGAATTATGTCACCACGCTACTGGCACAGGAATGACAGAAGCGACATGGACAATGCAACGCAAACGGCCCGCGCCTTAAGGCAGGAATGAGTCAATATGTGCCAGTGATTCCTTCTCGTCCTTGCTGCAGTGCCGTTTATGGATGATAGGTACATATATGGTAAATCACACTAGGATTTCCGCCGAAACGACGTGGTATGACTTGTTTTCCCGTGGCGCTCGTGACTGGCTGCGGCACAACGAAAAAGTACGTGAAGGAGTACAACAAAGCCTGCCGGATTTGATAGCGGGATCAGACATTATTACTGGATCGCAAGAGCGCATGGTACGGGTGCCTGTGCGCATGTTGGAGCATGCGCGCTTTCGCCTCTCCGATGCGCAATCGTCCTACCATACCGATGCGGGACAAGGGCAAGGAAATGCGGGCGATGTATTGCGTCCGATGCTGCCAGATTCGGACGACGATGAAGGGCAAGGCGACAATGGTGAAGGTGAAGTCAAGTTGTTGCTCGAGTTAAAAGTCGACGACATCATGGACTGGCTGTGGGAAGAGTTGAAGCTGCCGGATATACAACCCAAACGCAGAACGGCAGTGGAAGACCAAGACTACGTTCGGGAAGGTTGGGATAAGCATGGTGCGCGCGCCCGCTTGGACCGACGCCGCACTGTCAAGGAAGCGGTGAAACGGCGCGCAATCCAGGAAAATCCGGTTCCCTTCAGCAATGAAGACCTCCGCTTCAAGCAATTGGTGCGGCGGCGCAAGCCAGCCACCAATGCCGTGGTGATTTTCGCGCTGGATGTATCGGCCAGCATGACGGAAGCCGAACGCAAGCTCGCAAAGATTTTCTTTTTTTTCGTACTGCAAGGCATCCGTCGCAAGTACGCCAAGGTCGAAACGCGTTTTATCGCGCACACGACCCAGGCATGGGAATTTTCGGAAGCAGATTTCTTTCAAGTCAGCGGCACTGGCGGCACCGGCGCGTCCACTGCATTCAGCCTCGCCTTGGAACTTATCCATAGCCAGTATGACCCCTCACAATACAACGGCTATCTGTTCTATGCCTCTGACGGTGAGAATTTCACCGAGGATCGAATCGCGGCAACGGAAAATCTCACGAAGCTGACCTCTCTATTGAACTACGTCGGCTATGTGGAAACCGTGCCGGGGTCGCCTCGCACCTCGGAAACGGAGATGAAAATGATCTGCAGCGAACTGGAACGCAGTGGTGCGCCGATCGGCAGCAGTGTGCTGACGTCGTCAGACGATGTATGGAAGGCCATTCGCAAATTTTTCGTGCAACAGTCGGAACAACTTGAGGTCGCGTAATGCTTGCAAACAATGCCAATCTGATTGACTACACCAAGCGCATCGAAGACCTCGCGACTACGCTAGGTCTCGATTTTTATCCGGTCGATTTTGAACTCGTGCCGAATAATTTCATGATGGAAATCGCCGTGTACGGCCTGCCGGTGCGCATGCCGCATTGGTCATTCGGCGTACGCTATATCCATCAACTCATTCGGCAAGGCATGGGGCATTCACGCATTTTCGAAGTCATGTTCCCTGGCGATCCATGCCACGCATATCTGGTTAACAACAACACTTTGCCGGAAAACACGCTGGTGATAGCCCATGTTTTGGGTCATGCGGATTTCGCCAAAAATAATCACCTGTTCGCGCGTTTCATGCAAATGGCCGGCGGCCACATCCTGGAACAGGCAGCCGCACATGCGCATCGCATTGAAGAGGCATTGAGCGAATTCGGACAGGAGCGAGTGGAAGCCGTGCTCGACGCTGCCCTTGCGCTGGAACCGCACATCGACACGAATCAGGAACTGCACCGCACCCCCTATCCGGCACGATCCAGAAATAATGCAGAACCGCCCACGCGTGATGTGTTCCAGCAGCGTTTTCATAACCTGCCCGGAGAAAAAGCTGCCGCTCCCAGGCCGACATTTAGCGGCGGTACGATTCCCCCGCAACCGGAATACGATTTGTTATGGTTCATTGCCCATTACGCGCCGGAAATGGAAGGCTGGGAGCGCGATATCTTTCTCGCGGTCCGGGAAGAGTCATTCTATTTTTATCCTGTCTTTGCATGTCAAATCATGAATGAAGGCTGGGCATCGTATTGGCATGCGCGTCTGCTGCGTGAAGCGGACTTTCTGCCGAACGATTTGTATCTTTCCGCCATCAAGGCCCATTCAGATGTGGTTCGTCCGTATGCTGCCGAGAGCCAACTGGCGCTGGCGGTCAATCCCTATCATCTGGGATTCTCGATGTGGGAAGACATCATCGAGAAACAAGGACTCGACGCGGCACGGCAAATTTGCAAGGAAGAAGACGATTTCAGTTTCATTAGGAATTACCTCGATAGTGAACTGGCTGAAAAACTGGAATTATTCGTATACGAAGCACACGAAGACGGTGACATAAAAATTGCCGACCGTGACATTCACGCGATACGCGAAGCGATTCTCGCACCGAAGTTCAACTATGGCGCGCCGCGCATTGCAGCCAGCAAGCTGCACCTCGATGGCAGCCTTGAACTCGTGCATGACTACAAAAACGATGGGCGCGGACTTGATATCACCCGCGCTGAGCGTGTACTTGAATATGTGTCACGCGTGTGGCGGCGCCCGGTCTTGCTCAATACGGTCGGCGAAAGCGGCAATGCACGAATCATTACAAGCAAGAGAAATTAATGGATCTCTTTCATGCACCTGACATGCCACAGGATTTTATAGGTTCGCAAACACAATCGGCCCCACTGGGGGGCGTGCCGCAATAGTGTCCGGCACATTTTTTGCCTAAACCGCTCTTTTGATTTGTGGGAGTTGCGGCATGTATCATGCATCAACTCGAACTTCCGGGAGGTCGAGTGCAAGGCGGTCGGTATTTGAAGCAGTTGGCGCCGAAGCTTGAACGACTTCACGACATTGGCACGTCGCGCGACAAGGCACATAACCGGGATTTCTTTTTCGATCAATATGTTGGTTTGCTGTTGTTGTATTTTTTCAATCCGACCGTCACGTCGTTGCGCGGCTTGCAGAAGATGACGGATTTGGACGCAGTGCAGCGTTATCTCGGTGTGCAGAGCATCTCCCGGAGCGCGCTGTCGAAAGCAGCCAGGCTGAGTATCGCCGGCAGCAGCAGCCACGCCGAGCCCTTGCCGGTCAGCCACAGCAGTGGCAGATAGCACCCGACCAGCTCCGCAATGGCGGTCACGAAAAACAATCCAAATGCCCGGAATAGCCCCGATGTCGAGCGTCATGGTCGGCCTGCCTTGGTCGTAACCTTGCGCGGCGTGCGCGCCGGCGGCTGACAGCATCCCATCGTACCAGCATGGGCACCGACGGCCGACAAGTCGTCGATGATCGTGCAATCCCGGGTGGCGCCGCCGCTGCAGGTGGAATTGCAGCTGTCAACGAAAGTCGCCAGGCTGGCTTCGAGCTGGCGCATCTCTTCCAGCTTGGCGCGCACCTGGTCCAGATGCACTTGCGCCAAGTCGCGCACTTCCTGGCAGGCGCGGTCGCCATTTTCGAACAATTCGACCAGGTGCTTGACCTGCTCGATCGGAAAGCCGAAATCGCGACAGCGCTTGATGAAGGTTAGTCGCCGCACGTCGTCGATGAAATCCAGGATGTAGAGCGTTCTGCGGATATTGTCCAGCTCCCCAGCGCTTTCTTGGTTTGGTTCTGGCACGTGTAGCTGCTGAGCTTGCGGATGACGGTCGCCTGCGTGACATCCTTTTGCGCGAGCGACGCCATGATGCGTTGCACGTTGGGCCATTCGGCGATGATCAGTTCCTCCAAAATCTTCCTGGAAGGCTTGATCAGCAGCTCGCCGTACTCCCCTGGGTTCTGGAAGGTCGGACGTGCTGTTGTACAGCAGGTCGAACACATAGTGGCTTTCGTGCTCATGCGTGCCGATGATCTTGGCGTTGATCGGCACATGGTTGGCGACCAGCGTATAGGCGCTAACGCCTTTTCAGACCGAAGTATTTTGGCTAATAGCGGGCATTGACCGTATCGATCTGCGTTTCAATGCGCTGCCCATCGCTGCTGGAGTGCACTTCATCACGGATATCGTACAGGTGGAACGCCGGCAGTGACGCAATCGCATTGCTGATGGCATCGCTGGCAGCATGCAGTGTTTCCTGGCGCAGGAAATTACGCGCGGTGTTGAGCAGCGACGCGTAATTCATGCCCGACACCTCGGCCATTTTGCCGATTCCCATGTTGGTGCCCATGGCCACGATGCAGGCCAGCAGTTCCCGCGGATCCGGGGCATGCTTGACGTAGCGGTCCAGCACATGGCTGAAACTCTTCAGAAATCCAGTGTATTGATGGACGAACCACAGCAAATCGGCGATGCCGATGCCCGGCAGCTTGCCGAAGAACGGGCTGTTGACCGGCTCGTCCTCGCTCGGATAGAGCAATTGCCAGCGTTTCTTCTCGCCGCGGCCCATCACCTTGATGTGCTGGTTGACGGCTTCGATCTTGGGGTCATCTCAGAATTCGGCAAATAAAGCACGCTAAGCCATTGGTATCCATGACGTGGCCGCGTCGTATTTGGAGGCATTTGACGAAAAGGGAATTAAAGTACGCTAAGCCTTGGCTAGCCCCATGGTCGTCTGAAAGTTACTTCCGGCCATTGGGCAACATGCGCTGCAAATGCTGGTACTCAAACCACGTCAGCCCGATGACAACGACATCCAATGCTGTAATGAGCAGCAACGACAGTGAATGCGTAAAGCTGTATCGATATATTTGATAGAGAATGAACAAACCAAAAACTGCGATGGCGGCCGGATAGTACCCCAGCTTCTCCCGCCAAAGACCGATGATAAGCCAGAGTTTGATTGCGCCGTGGCTGAACAAATAGAAGGCGGCGAAGTGTTGGCTGCTCACTGACATATCTTGTGCGGCATGGAGCAGATAATTAGCAACGAAGTCACGCGGGTCCTCCGTCAATTCTGTCCGTGTGACAGCGTGCACCAGGTCTAGCAGGAATTGCGTGGTAACGACGTAGGCGAAAATGCTCGCGGCGATTTCCGCCAGCGCAAATGCGCCTTTGAGCGTCAGGCTAGTCTCGAAGGCAACGTGTACGTTGTTCTCGTCAAATAGTTTTTTTATGCCAGTCATTTTCAGTAATGCGTTGACATCGCACGGCTAGCGCCGCACCCATCCAGAAGCAATCGGGCGCGCCAAGATCGTGCGGTACAGTTGCTCGGCCAGGTTGGTAATCGTGTCGCCAGCCATTCGCCAAAGTGGCGAGATGACGACATAGGCCACACCGGCCACCGCGACGGCTCCTACCATGTCCAGCGGGAAATGCACTCCCAAGAACACCCGTGCCCAGGCAACGGCAAAACCTGTCGTTAGGACGGCTGTAGCCAGTCGAAACGCGCCACCGAACAGCAAGCTCAGGCCGATGCTGGCAAACACGGTTATGTGATCGCTGGGGAAAGAGGAATCGGCCGCATGAGGTATCCAAGCGTGGCCGAGTCCGATCATAAATGGTCGCGGATGCTGCCAGACCAAGCCGATCACTTGATTTGCACCAAGCGCCAACAGGGGTGGGCAGACACGCCTTGATCGCTTGATTGCGGCGCGTGCTGTCACCCCACAGCCACATACCGAGTAGGAGCAGCGGAATCTGATAGATCGGGTCATTAGCGATGCCGGTGGCGACTTGGATCAGCCAAGCCGGTGTGCGGTCGCCACCGTTCATCTGCAAAAACAGGGGGCGATTGAAAGTCTCAAATGGATTTCAGTAGCCGTACCAAAACGAGCACGACGCGTGCGTGCAATCTCGTCGGCCTCGGCTATCGCGGCGCGAGTTTCGACGTTCGGCACCTTGAGCGCAAACGGCATTTGCTTGTCGGCGACGACGCGCATCAAGAACACGCGCACGGCGTCAGAAACGGACAGGCCCATCGCGGCCTCCTTTCATAGGATGAGATACGTTGTATCGCAATTGCTCGCAGCAAGCAAGGCATGCTTCCGCTTAGCCATTGTTGACTGTCAACCTGAGCTATGCCTCAACTTGGCGTCAGGCCAAGGGCAACAATCACGTCAGATTAGAGCCATTTTGGGCTTTGTCTGACGGTCCACGCTCGACTTCTCAGACTTCAACCTGACACGCCAGTCGTTAGCGTGCTTTAAATCCCGAATTCTGAGCTCGACTTTATCCATTGCTTGCGTAAGTGCTTGAATTCATTAGACTTTTATCCTGAAGGCGTGGAGTCGTAAGTATTTGATTTTTAAGAAACTTTGTCTCAAATGGATAAAGTTGAGCTGAGGCGCCCCCTCCTTCAACACATCCCGCGTAGGCGGATTTTTCGTGCACTCGATGACGTCCGGCTCGACACTCGTATTGCGGATCAATGTCAGTGTATTGCGGGAAGTACCACAATTCGGATTGTGATAAATCGTGATGTGCATGGCGTTAAGTTTCTTAAAGAGCGTGTTATTTAGCGAAGTCGCTGGGTGCGATCGTTCCGGCAACGGTGGCATCTTTAAGTGGTGCCGGATAGAGCCAGCAAAACAGCAAGGTTGCAGCAGACGCCCCGAGCAACTGGGCGACGATAAAGCCAGGTGCATCGGTCGGCCGAATCCCGGCAAAGGTGTTGCTTGCGGCCCGTGCCAAGGTGACCGCAGGATTGGCAAAGGACGTTGATGCCGTGAACCAGTATGCCGCCGTGATGTAGGCTGCGACCGCAAATGGCGTCACAGTCGGCCGGCTACGCGAGCAGCCGATGATCACAGCCAACAAGCCGAATGTCGCGACAAACTCGCTCCACCATTGCGACGGCCCGGCGCGAATATGTTCGGACGCGAAAAATAATGGTTCGCCAAACATCGTGTGCGCAGTGGCGACACCGGCATAAGCGCCAATGATCTGAACCAGAATATAGGGCAGGACATCTGACGCCGGCAGATTTTTCTGCCACGCTTCGGAGAGTGTCACCACCGGATTGAAGTGCGCTCCCGAAATGGTGCCAAACATCAGGATCAGCGCAATCAATCCTGCTCCAGTAGCGATCGTGTTGGCCAGCAAGGCGATCGCAACATTGCCGCCGGCCAAGCGCTCTCCCATGATGCCCGAGCCGATTACGACCGCCAGCAACAACGCGGTGCCAAGTCCTTCCGAGACGAGACGACGGGCGACAGTCATACGGCCGTCTCCCCGATTTTATTGATCTCTTGCTGGATTGCATGTTTCTCCAGCATATGCAGCGGCAGGCTCAGGAAGGTATTCATCCGCGCCATGATCTGCTTGAAAATCCTTTCGAAAGCAGCGCGCTTTTCCTCGTCCAAGCCTTCCACGGCGGCCGGATCCTCAAAGCCCCAGTGGGCCGTTGCCGGGTGCCCTGGCCAATAAGGACATACCTTGCCAGCCGCGTTGTCGCATACGGTAATGATGAAATCCATGCGAGGAGCGTCCGGTGCCGCGAACTCATCCCAGCTTTTGCTGCGCAGCCTGTCAATAGGGTAGCCTGCTTTCATGACCTGCTCAATGGCGAAGGGATTGACCTTGCCGCCTGGTTTGCTGCCGGCGGAGAAGCCGCAGAAGCGGCCTTTGCCCATGGTGGTCACCAGCGCTTCGGCCATAATGCTACGCGCGGAGTTACCGGTGCATAGGAACAGCACGTTATAAATTTTGTCGGACATTTGTTTTCCTTGGTTCAGTTCAATTGAAATGGGTTAGGCAGGCAATGCCGCCTTCAACAACAGCTGCCGGCCGAAGAGGGCTTCTGGTCCGACTGCGGTGTGCACGTTTGCGCAGGCTGCCGCTTCATGGGCATGAGCGGTACCGCAACGGGAGCGCAGCAGCCGGACTGTTCTGCCTTTTGCTCCGCTTGGGCTTCGCCACTCCAAACCGGGATGCTGTCGAGGGTGTGGAACGTCTCCCAGGCAATGCCGGAGGGATCCGTCAGCCAGTATTTGTCCGACTTGGCGTAGCAGCAGGCAACGCCTTCTTCTTTCTCAACACTCGGCTGCAGGGATTCCAGACGCGACTGCATGGTGCCAAGCTCGACACCGGATTCGACTTGGATGCCGAAATGGTTCAACCCGATATCGGCCCCGCGTTGTGAAATCGCAAAATTTACACGCGGATCGTCGAGCATCCATTTCGCATAGTCGTCTTTCAAGACGGCCGGTTCAGCGGCAAACATCTTCGAATAGAAGCGAATGCTGTCGGCCAAGTTGTCGACCGAGACGTGGACATGCAGGCGTTTCATGATGCGGCTCCTTTAGTGGTGGCGGCGCAGGCGGTCGTGCATACGGGGGTACATGGATTGCCGTCGCAACAGTTATCAGTCAAAAAAGTCATCAAGGCATTCATACGCTCGAAATTGGCCGCGTAGTACACAAAGCGGCCTTCCTGGCGTGCCGTCACCAGATCGGCGTGGGACAGTTCTTTCAGGTGAAACGAGAGCGACGATGGCGGCACGCCGACCTGTTCGCTAATCTTGCTTGCGGCCAAGCCTTGCGGGCCGACCTGCACCAGCAGGCGGAATACGGCCAGCCGCGATTCCTGAGCTAAAGCCGCAAGCGCGGCAATGACGTGTTTGGTCTCCATAAGGCCATCCATTATTCAATACGATAATTCTATAATACTCGAATTATGGAATAAAATCTTGGACTGCACGTGGAAAGGTATTTTGGGGAGTTACTTCTTTGGAATAGCCGCTGGCAAGGCCAATTCGATGCGCCGCTTTCCAAAAGGATCGGCTGCCTCGACATAGCGCATCGCCGATTGCAATTTGCCGCTGTTTTGGCTGACTGGCAAGGGGTCTACCTGGTTGCTGGCGCCGGCGGCGTTAAGCCTCGCGGTGTTCGTATGGCTGTTGACCTTGCATCCGGCGGCAAGTGGCCGCGTCTATGCGACTTACGGGGCGATCTACATTGTCACGGCGCTCGCTTGGCTATGGGTGGTGGACGGCATTCAGTCAAGCTGGACCGACGTCTTTGGCGTTGTGCTGGCCTTGTCGGGAGCGGCGGTTATTGCTTTCGGATCGCGGCCTGCGGCATAAATTGCCTCTGCGGAGCCAGCCAAATGAGGTATCGATTGCGCGCGCTATTGAGGAAATTCAGGCAAATCCGCACTACCTTGCAGCTATTCCCCCTAGGGCTGAACCTTATATTCCAGCGCACAAAGCGGCTCAGTACACCTACGGCCGCTGCGCCGCGTTTGCTGAAGCAATGCGTGAACTGACGGGATTAAAGCCGGCTGCTCTCTTAATTGAATTTACTGTCAGCACTGATGAGCACCGGCGTGTCGTCGAAAAGATTCAACAGTCCTCGGCTGACGTTTATGAGGCCGCGCTACGGGACGCAATAGATGTCATACAGGCGCGCCGGTAGCGACCGTGGAGAGACCGGCTCACCACGATCGGCATCGACTCAAGGGTGATACTGCGCCTAAGAACCAAGCTGCAGGGCTGACTGCAATAACGCTCATGGTCTTATGAGGTAGGTTTTCTGCTCCCTACCGACAACAGAATCGTTTTCGGCGGTGATCAGTTTGCTATACTGTCGTGTGTTCCATTCAAATTCATCCGCACTACCAATGTAGTTTCTCCTCATAAATCCCTGCTGTGACTGCCATTGCGTTACGCCATTCCGGCGTCGGCGCATCTATGCTTGCCATACCCGCTCATCGTCAGTGTCATCCCGCGTCCGTCTGGGTGGGCTACGTTTTGCCGTTTGTTTGGAGAAAATATTGTCTGCGTTAAATATACAAGAAATCAAAATTAACCTTTTGAGCGGCCTCACCGTCGCACTGGCCATGGTGCCAGAAGCGATCGCTTTTGCATTGGTCGCCCATGTCTCACCGCTCACTGGCTTGTATGCCGCGTTCATCGTGGCGCTAATCACTTCCGCATTCGGTGGCCGCCCCGGCATGATATCCGGCGCTACCGGCGCGCTCGCAGTCGTCATGGTGGCTTTGGTAGTGCAGCATGGCGTCGAGTATCTGTTTGCTACCGTCGTTCTCATGGGAGTGCTGCAAATCCTATTTGCTGCGGCCAAGCTCGGCAAGTTCATCCGGATGGTGCCGCATCCGGTCATGCTGGGCTTTGTTAACGGCTTGGCGATCGTCATCTTTCTGGCACAGTTTGGGCATTTCAAGATTCTGGGCGCGGATGGGACGCTGCATTGGATGACAGGACAACCGCTTTACACCATGATGGGCTTGATCGCGCTGACCATGGCGATTATCTATCTGATACCCAAGCTGACCAAGGCTTTGCCGGCCACACTGGTAGGCATTCTGGTGGTGACAGTATTGGTCATCGCGTTTGGTATCGATACGAAAACGGTAGGAGATCTTGGCTCGATCAAGGGTGGATTGCCTAGCTTCCACTTGCCGGCTGTACCGTTTAATTGGAATACCTTGCGCATTGTGTTCCCGTATTCGTTGATCCTGGCGGCCATCGGCCTGATAGAGACGTTACTGACGTTGAATCTGATCGACGCCATGACAAATACGCGGGGCAGACCGAACAAGGAATCAATGGCGCAAGGCTTGGCCAACGTCATCACCGGTTTTTTTGGTGGCATGGGCGGCTGTGCGATGATTGGCCAGAGCATGATCAACGTCAACAGCGGGGCTACCAAGCGGCTGTCGGGCATTGCAACCGCGCTGTTCTTGCTTACTTTTATCTTGTTCGGATCGGCATGGATCGAACGTATTCCACTTGCCGCGTTGATTGGTGTGATGTTCGTTGTTGCAGAAAAAACCTTCGAGTGGGGTAGCTTCCGGCTGTTTGGCAAAGTACCGAAACCGGACATCCTTGTCGGCCTGCTGGTCGCCGTGATAACGGTCGTTTTTGACCTTGCAATTGCGGTTGTTTCTGGCGTCATCGTGTCTGCTCTAGTGTTCGCGTGGGAACACGCCAAGCACATCAAAATCAACGCCTATCTGGATGACAAGGGCTGGAAGGTGTATGAACTGGAAGGCTCGCTGTTCTTTGCGTCGGTAGCTGAGTTCCAGACACTGTTCTCGCCGATGGATGATCCGGACAACGTGGTGGTCGAATTCCGCCGTGCCAGAGTGGTAGATCATTCGGCATTGCAGGCGATCGACGCGCTGGCCGAAAGTTACAAGCTAGCCGGCACCCGTCTGCACCTACGTCATCTAAGTCCGGACTGCCTGGATGTGCTGGAAAAGGCCAAGGATCTGATCGAAGTCAATGTACTCGAAGATCCGCAATATCACGTTGTCGATAACAAGCTGGCCTGATAACAGCGATCAATAGATTGGAAGCAGTCCTATGGAAACTAGTAGTCCATCACTCCAAATTTTTCGGGTACAAATATTTCAGCTTGATACGAGCATTTTCCATTCGGAATTGCCAATCAATGCCGGTTTGCCGTTGGTTGCGCGCCGTGGCCCATTGCGCAGCCAACTCGGCGACCCGCTCGCTCTGCGCGAGGTATTGACGCAAGCATTGCCGCGTCAGCACGCTTCATTCCGGTTCCGCCCTATTGAGCCAACTGCCATGTTTGGGGGTGTGCACCAATTCCAGCTTGCGCGCGATGCGCAACGCTTCGGCCGGGTCAAACGCCTGATACAACGAGGTCAGCCGATGCGTGTTCAGGTTGTCGCACACCAGCGTGATGCGCTCGGCTTGCGCATAGCGGGGAGCATCGACCAGATCGCGCACTTGCCGCGCCCAATCCACGCCGGTTCGGCGCTCCGTGACCTCCACGTCGCGCCATCCCACCAGGGGTTCGACAAACATCCACACGCAGCACACGCCGTGCCGAATGTACTCGTAATCTTCTTTGGCCGGCTGCCCCGGCAATGCCGGCAACGAAGGGCGGCTTTCCTCAATCAATTGTTTGGGCTGCTCATCCATGCACACCACCGGATGCTGCGAGTCATAGGGGCGCCGGTACACTTCCAGCACTTGCTCCATCTGACACACAAACTCGGCATCCTCGGCTGGCGCAATACGCCATTGCTGCTTCAGCCACGGCTTGAGCTCGTTTTTTGAGCGTGCGCCGTACGGTCTCATACGAAATCGTGCCGACTATCTTCAACTCCACCAACCGTTGGCCCAACAATTGCAACGTCCAGCTTCCTCTCGCATCGGGCGGCTGTGAACAGGCCAGCGTCGTCAGACGCGCTTCGCCCTCGCCATCGAGTTTCCTCGCTTCGGGCCGGGGCCGCCATTCGTGTTTGAGCAAGGAGTCCGGCCCCTCTTCCACCGCTTGTTTTCGCCAATTTCCCACGCTGCGCGTCGTGATGCCGAACGCTTCGGCAATGCGGTCATCGCTCCATGCCGGGCCGTGCTCGCCTTGATCCAGCTTCAGCAACGCTTGCGCGTGCTGAATTTTCATGCCGCTGATTGCCCGGTATGGACGATACGCTCGTATTGCGCACGTTCATCAGCCGTCAACTTCACCACATACTTCTTGTTCATCATGATCTCCTGCAAGAGTTGAACCCTTGTTAACGTGAGTTCGACGTAAGCTGGTTTCACAGCGCAATGACTTCTCCATGGACGA
>CBINHE010000052.1:0-29479 GCA_966250375.1 uncultured Oxalobacteraceae bacterium | reverse complement strand
CCTCCCTTGCAGGGCGCATTTGCGCTTGCAAGCGCAAATGCGTCCTGCAAGGGAGGCCCGCTCCTGCAAAAAATGCCGCTGGAAATCCCAATTAATTTTGGGTGGCTACTTAAAACCGTCGATTGATCTGTGCCATAAAGATATTGGCATGCAAGTCCAGGTTCGCGTCCAAAGTTCCTCTTGGAATATTGTTGCCACCTTGCAGCGCGATGGTGACTTTATTAAATTTGATGTACTGATAACCGAAATCGAATTTCCAATCTTTATCCAGTTCATAACTCAGTCCAAGACCGACATTCCACCGATCATTGTTTGGTGCGCGTGGACTCACCGCTGATGCCGGCGTTGGTGTCCAATCGTAGGCCATTCCTGCTCGCAATTTAAGTTTCGGGTCGTATTGATAACCGATACCCATCGCCGCGAACCAACTGTCATGCCAATTGTTATCGACCACCGTTTCGGCCAATCCGTTGCTATAGACAATGTGGGTATCCTTGAACGAACTCCAGCCAAAGCGATTAACGTTCGCATAGAGTTCGACTTTGTCATTCAACTTGTGCAACAGGCCAAATTGCAGCATGTATGGCGTTGCAATATCGAAATCCACATTCCCATTGGGACTGGTGATCGTTATGTTTTGCGCTTGCGCTGCAGCGACCAACGATGCGTAATTGGCAGACGTCCCCGTCAGCTCCGATGTGCCGTGAAACGAATGTTTTATCGAAGAGCGAAACGATCCGCCAATACGCGTGGCCGGTGTCGCTTGATACTCGAATCCCAAGGAAAATCCAACGGCAAAATCTTTCGCTTTAATGCTGCTTTTCATATCGGTATCGACAGTCGGATTGGTCGACGTGGCCACCATGGTGTCGAGCCCGGCAATGTAGTACTGAAGATTGAGACCGCCGCCAACGGCCCATTGTGGGTTGATTCGATAAGCAACCGTTGGGCTGATGTTCAATGCAGTCAATGCCGTTTTAGTGGCGGTGTAACGAGAAACTGCTGTATCCGGATACTCGGAAACATAAGCAAAAGGGGCGCCGACCGCCACACCAAAAACGAGTCCGGGCCGATACTCATGCGTAAAGTAGGTCGCTGCGCCATAAGCGGTATCGATAGGTTGCGTAGGCGTTTCCGGCGTGCCGCTTACTGGCACCGTGCCGCCGCTGTAGGGCGCGGTTGCCGACGCGTTATATAGTTTTGACTTGGGCAAATCCAGCACAGCACCCGCCGAAAAACGCGTGCCATCAAATCGGATGATTGATGCCGGGTTAGAGAACATGGCGCTGATGTCATTCGCGCCGGTGCCATTGGTTGCATAAGCAGTACCTAATCCTTCAGCGCTTTGATGCAGGAAATGGTAGCCATTCGCAGCGCTGATGGTGGGATATAAACCCATGAACAAAATGGATATGGCCGATAATTTCAGGTTGTTGTTCTTCATTTTTATTTTCCTCGATAAGTAGCGCACATTATTTTTCCACCGCGTTTTGCGCAAACGGATTCAATAAGTGCTCAAGATTATTTTTGGTTGATTGATACGTTGGTTAATGGGATTTTGCTAAATTTTCATTAGAGCGGATTGCAAATCACTGTAGCGCACCGATACCGTCGCAAGAGCACTGGTGCGCGGGGCGCACCCTACCTTGCATCGGAGCGCAAACCGCTCTAGATTGCGGCGGCCTTATTGCCTGTGCCATGGACGCTCTACCGATCCATGCACGCTCTCAAAAACACCGGGTGCCTCGGACACCTTTTGATCTGCAATCAGTTCACACATTCTCCATTTCTTCTCGGATAACATCCGGCTGATTTTTCTCGGGTAACGCCTCCTGCGCATTCCTTTTCCATTTTCCGTAAGCAGCGTTTGATGACGAAATATCGCCCATGCTTTTAATTAAAGCCGATGTCGCTATTTGATAGCCGAGCGCGCGGTAGCTCTCAAACTGCGTCTCGTTATAAAACTGATTGGAGGAGGATTGATGCGGGAAAGTCGGTTCGGCTGTTTTGTAATGGGCAATATAGGGATTGTTATCAAATAACAGATCATCGTTCCTCGCCTTCGATGTCACGTACTCAGTCTCGGTCAATGTATTGTGCAGGCTTGCATCTCCCAATAGAGACGTCTTTAAATAAATCAGCTTACCGACTTTATTATTTTTATAGTAAATAGTGCCAATGGCATGATGCTGTTTGCCACTGCGTATATCGTCCAAACCTTGCATAACGATGATCACGCCAAAGTCGATTTGAACGAGCCGTATCAAATCAGCCAGACCAGAAAAAGTCAGAGCGAGATCGGCTTCACTGTCCCCCGCGATAATCAAACGACATTCCCGACGAATCAACTCATACAAGCCCAGGTTTTCAATATGTCCGCCATCGGATAAATTGACGTAGGGTGAATTGGCGTTGAGATTGCTGAACAACTCCCGGATAAAATACAAAGGTCCAACCCGACTGATCGGAGAGAGTGGCGTTTTATTCGCGCTCAATTTTTTACCGATGCGACGCAATCCTCCGGTTAAGTTGGATATCTTCAGGCGTCCCGGATTGGACAACCAATAATCGTAACGAATATTCAGCATGGCCAGAATAAAGACGAGCGATTTAATGGTTTCCTTACCGACGTTGGGTGCAGCTGCAGCTGCGGAAATCGCCATGGCCGTCGCAAGATTGACGTCGCCGTTGCCAGCCTCCATGTCTTTCGTTTTGCAATATCCCGTGGTGACGCTGCCGATGTATCGTTTGCTGAATAGGAAAAAATCACCCCGCCGGTCGCTACTGTAAGCCTCGCTGGTCGTCTCCAGGTTTAACGTCGCATTGATTAAATGGTATGGCGTAAAAGTCGAATCCAATTCAGACAGTTTTAAGGAATCCATTTGTTTGACCTCACCGTTATCATTGAGGCCAACCATATAAGCCTTGCTCAATCGATCACGATAAAAGCGGCTCACGCTGGTAAAGTTTGGATCGCCCGTGAACACGGAAAACAATCCCAATATTACGGACAGCGCAATAAACCCAAGAGGACTTGTCCAGGCAAAAGCCGCATTGGAATCTGCCGGCGAGCTCAATACCATAGTCGTTAAGTGTAAGTACAACAGCCAAAAAACCAATCCGCCGATCAGTCCGAGACTATAAATGCCGAGGCGCGCAAAAAGGCTGGACAGTTTTGGCAGTAATTTGGTTGCAAATACACTTAGTGCGGCACTGCCGACACCACCGGCAAGCGTCATTTGTTCAAATGACAGACCCAAAAAAATATAGTGGGAGTAAAGATGAATCGCCAACGGCTGCAATTCAATCAGGGCGGAGACCATGATTGCCGCAATACACCAGCCCAAAAATTGACTGGAGCGGTTTCGCATTTGCCAATTATTGGCTCCCTGTCCCTCAATATTTTGAAACAGTGCGTTCACTACAGGCGATAAAAGGTAAATCAACAACAGGCAAACCAGCAGGCACTTTGTAATGAAGAAGGGCGTGCTGATAACAATATGCTTGCTCGCTAACCAGTTCGAAAAATTCACTAACGGATGAAAATCCGGTGACATCAATGCGGCGCTGATCACTGCCAAAATCAGAATATAGGGCAGCACTAGAAAAAAATTGATCGCGATCCCACGAAGAAAAATGCTTGGTACCCGAAGGATGTCAATTAAACCGCCGGGCGCCATGTAGTTGGCATTATTTCTCAGATGCCTGAAAATCGACGACTCAGGCACGCCGGGTTTGTGTCGAAAAAGATCATCATGCGCTCGACTCTTTTGCGCATCACTGCTGTTTTCGTTCTGTTCCGTTAACGAAGTATTGGCTGCACTAAAACACGCGCCAATATAACCACCGCCTGAAACGGTCGATAGGTAGTCAACGCACTTTAATAATCCAGTCTTTCTTAAACCCTGCAAAATTCCAAGATTGACCGTGGCGGAACGAATACCCCCACCCGAAAAAGCCAACCCAACAAGTCCTTTGTGCCCGACACTTTCATCATCGTCCCAGAACTTGCTATTTTTCTCGCTGGAGAGATCGGCAAGTACTTGATTCAAGCACTCGGAACGTTCACCAGCCGGAATAAGAATTCGATCGAAATCGAGAAGGGCTGAATCGCTTCGATTAATGATTTTCCCGTTGATATCAATCAGTTTGCGTTGATTGATTTCATCAAGTTCATCGCGAAGTACCCCTTGCTGAAAATCGATGCTTGGGTAATAGCTATCTTTGTTTGAATTCATTGTTTTCTTGGTGTTTTTTCTGTTCAAACAGAACACTCTGAACCCGCATTCGTGTCCACGCTCTTGCAGTGCGCGCACAGGCTCGCAAGCCTGTGCGCCAAGCCGGCGGGTATGCCCTACGTCGGATCAACCCGCCCTTGCGCAATCATCCTCAACGCCGTCATGCTGGGAATGAAAAAATAATCCCCGCCTCGTGTCTCCACCAGACGCGGGATATTCCGCACAAAATACGGCGGCTGATCGCTGTTCGGATCGACCTGGATCACGGCCTTGCTCGGGTGTTCGTCGTTGTGGTTACCGAGGATGATTTCCTTGTCGTTGCCGGCCTTGAAATCGTTGCCGTAATTAACCCATTGCTGCTGCACGAATTCGAACTGGCGACTGATGCTTGCGTTCACCATCATGATGACGATGCCGTGATTGCCGTCGTCCCTGCTGCGGTCCTTGACATCGCCATAGGGCAAACCGCGGCGCAGGATACGGCGGCGGTCCGACAACGCGCCCGGCGTATCGAATGCGCCTTTTACCAGCTCCAGCGACGCGCGCGGATTGATGCGGCGCAGGTGCGAACTGAACGGGCATTTGGCGCCGCTCATGTCGTCATCGAAGGTGAAATTGCTGAGCATTTTGTCCTGTTCTTTCGGGCTTGCCTTGGCGTAGCGCTCATCCCATGCCTTCTTGCTCGCGGCATCAGGCGCATGGGCCAGCGGCGCACCGTTGTCCATCCAGCGTCCGACGAATTTGGCGGCCAGCAGATCTTTACCGCCCGGATAGGTCTTGCCTTCCTTTTCCAGGAGTGCGTTAAAGCTGCCGACGTTTTCATGCAGCTTGCGATAGACCATGAAGCTGCTGTTACGCGACAACAGGAGCGGGGCGGGCGCCGCCGGATATTCCTTCGCTTCGTCGATATGGCCGAGGATGAATTCGCCGGTCGCCAGCGGCGCCCAGCCATCCTTGGTTTGCTTGCCGCGTCCGAGCACGCGCTCGGCCGGGCCCGGCAATCCTTCAAATACCGGGTCGCCGATGCCATCCGTGTAACCGAAATGTTCCTTGCTGGTGGGCTGGCCGTTTTCGAATACGATCTTCGCGTCCTGGTAAGGTAGATTGTCGGCGCCGTCGTCGCCGCGATGGCCGGCAAGCACACTGACGCCGCCCTTGCTCTTGTCCACCAGTCCCATCAGCCACTGATATTTTTCTTCGAGAAACTGCGGCGATTGCCCATTGATCGAAATGAAGATATGCACCGGCGCGTTGTGCCAGATCGGGTCCCAATGCTCGGGCGCGCTGGGGCCGTCGTCGCCGAGAATGTCCTTGCGCTTTTTCATGCCCATCACGAATTCCGGCGGAAAGCCCATCAAGGAGGCTCGCGGCAGTTCCAGCGCTTTCAGACCGGCGTAAGTAAAGGCGATATTGGTAGTGGCTTTCGGCTTTTCAACCATATCGGGGCCTGTGCCCCAATTGGCGGAAGTCGTTACTTGCGCGGTGACCGCGCCGACAAAGGCCCGGCCCTTGTCGCCATCGTGAATGTGCAAGAACAGGTAGCGCGCGACCGGGAAACTGAAGCGTCCGTAGGCACGGATGACGTTGCCCTGAATATCCATCAAATCCAATTTTTTGCTCACGACACTGCCCTTTCCTGCTGATCCAGCCGATATTGGCCCGGCATCCACGATGGCCCGGCCAGATTGGCCGGTTCGACTTGCCTGATGAATTGTTTGTATTCTTGCTGCAATTGCGTAGCGGGCATGCCTTGCGTGCGCAATGCGAATTTGGTGAATTCCTGTTTCAGGTAGAGCGCCTTCAATTGCTCTTCCAGAGGATCGTCGTTGGAACCCACGAAAAACAGCGAGGCAGTGAGCTGGCATTTTTTCATGTAGGCGACAAAACTGTCGGCATCGCGCACCTGGTCGAATGCATAACAAAAGCCCCAGATCTGCTTGATGTCTTCGCTGATTGCGTCCCACATGCCGCGCAGGTAGGCATCCAGGCCACCATGGAAATTGCTGGAGAAGACCAGGTATTGCGATTTCAGGTGATCTTCTTTTGGTAATGCTTTTCGGCGCGCCGTGTCGGAAAAGATCGACAAGATGTCGGTGAGCGTGCCGAACAAATCGGTGCCCGGGAGCGATTCGGTATAGACGTCATCAAGAATGAAATAGCGACACAGGTAAGTCTGCGGCACCTTGGTCATCGGGCTGTTCGGAAGCAGGTTCCATTTCTGCAAACGGTTCCTGATTTCGTCGGGATAGGCGATTTCGCCGAAATGGCCTTTTTTGATCGGCGAAAGAATGGTCAGTGCATAGGCGTTGCCGCTGATATCAGCCATGAACGAGCTCCTCTTTTTCGGTTTTTTCCACATGCGGCGCCTGCTCCATGGCAGCTTGTTGCGACGCTTTGCGCAGATCGCGCGCGCGCCTTTTCTCGACCGCGTAGGTCGACATGCTGACAATCGGCGTCGGCCGCATATCGCCCAAATCGCCCTGCAGGGTGCGCAACAACGCGTGGTATTGCTTGATGAACTGATCGGCCGGCGCATCGGCCCATTGCTGATCGAACGCGATCAATGCTTGCTTGACAGTCTTGGCGGACTTGATGTCGTTGGACGCAGCCAAGGGGTAAGCGTTGTAGTAGTGGGCGGTTTCGATCTGGTTGTACTGGATGTAATTGTGAAACGGTGTCAGGGGCACCGAACGCGGGTAGCGAATATTCCATTTCCAGAACAAGTCCAGGCCGCTCGGGATCGCAAAGGTGAACGAATCGACATACTGGTCCCAACTGCCGTTGAAGTTACTGAAAAACAGCATGTAGGAGTAGCTCAGATTTTCCTTGGGCTGGCTTGCATCTACATGCGGGAACTGGTTCTTGCCGATGATGACCCAGCGCGCATAGTGGATCAGGGACAAGGTGATCAGTCCCTTCAGGGTGGACGGCTTTTTCAAGGCGATCCAGAAAATCAATTTATTCAGCCATGTCATGTACCACCGGATCGGTGTGACGACATTCATTGCATATGCTTTACCCGCGATGTTGGACATGATTCCTTTCCCTTCAGCCTGACATGTACCGCCGTATTTGCCAGATGCTGACGTTGTTGTTGATTTTGCAATTCGGGTTGCGCGTGTTATTTGTTGCGCTGCTGAAGATTACCTTCAGGCACTATATTTTGGCAATCCAAACTTGCATGAATTGTCGCGCGCAAATGAAATGTCCGGTTCTGTAGCAGGTAATGAGATTCGAGGAAACCTATGCAAGCTGGCTGGTCCTGGCGGTGAGCGCGGACACGCTTATCGATGGCGCTGAGCTCATACAAGCATGCGGTAGGGTTGCGCGGCATCCCGCTTCAGGTAACGCAGGGCGTCGCGCACCTGATCCCGGCCGGTACTGTCGACCATAAGAGCCTCACATGCGGAATCCTTTTTATCTGTTGCAGTCTTATCAGCTGAATATCAGGAACGTGATTCGCTATAGGCGCCATACCGGCCGGTTTCCATCTTTATCGTCTCGCCGCAGGAGAACTTGCAGCGTGCCGCACAAATGATGGATGAACTCAATGTCGGCGCGCTGCCGGTTTGCGAGGGCGAGCAGTTGGTCGGCATGATTACCGATCGCGATATTACCGTGCGGTCAACCGCTGCGGGGCGAGCGCCCAACGAGGCACGCGTTGAAGAAGTCATGAGCGAGGATGTGCGTTGGTTTTTCGAGGATCAATCGCTGGATGACGTGATGCAGCAAATGGCGGATACCCAGATTCGCCGCGTGCCGGTGCTTTCCCATGATGAACAGCACAAGCTGATTGGTATTGTGGCCCTCGGCGACCTCGTGACCAAGAGATCCGAAGGCTCGCAAAAAGATGAACTCCAGCAGGTAATGGAAAAAATCTCGTACCCCTCCCAACCTGACATGCCGAAGCGATGCGGAAATGTATATACCGACGGCGGTGATGTCAACGCGGCTCCAGGCGGCATAGATGCGGCTGGCGCCAGTGGTGCTTCCAGCGGCACTGCCGGTACTGGAGGATCTGCCGGGTCAGATGGCGGGGCAAGGCCATAACAGGCTGCCAGGATTTATTATCGTCGTGATGGCGTCAACATTATCGCTTGGCATAGACTGCGCAAACTTGTTAAGTTCAGCGAAACGCATTGCTGAATTCGAACCTGCAAGAGTAGTCATGCAAAAGAAACGGTGAATTTAACGGCGTTCCTTTGCAAGGGAACGCCCCTTCCTTGCACTGCACCCCCAACCAACCCGCACCACCCACTGTAATTGTGTGGCGGGAAGGGCTTACCCCGTCGCAAAAACGGTTGTTGAAAGCGGTCAAGTTGTATGATTTGCAGCAATAGGGCTATATAATTCCCCACGGGAAATATCGTTTCTAAGTAGTCATGCAAAAAATACCGCGCAGAAAGCACAATGAATTTTGTTCGGTTACGTAGAACCATCAACTGAAAGAGAACAATAAATGCGCAGGAAGCAGGCAGGTTTTACCTTGATTGAACTCGTTGTGGTTGTCGCAATACTGGGGGTTTTGGCGGCCTTCGCATTGCCGAGATTCGTGGCGATGCAAGCTGAAGCACGCATCGCCAAGATGAATGGGGCGATGGCTTCGATCAAGGCCGCTGCTGTGTTGGCGCATTCGATTCAATTGGCCCAAGGATTGGCAGCCAATGCCGCCATCACGATGGACGGCCCTGCCGGCAACGTCGCCATGGCAAAGGGCTATCCGACGACGGCGCTGGCATCGATTGGCCGCGCAGCCGGCTTGGTGGATGATGCCGGTGCCGCCAATTCGGATTATGTCCCGGTCGCCACCAGCGCGACAGTATTTACCGTCACTCCCGATGTGAATCATCCAGCCTGTTCAGTGACTTACACCGTTCCCGACGGGACCACCACCTTTGCACCCACCTACAGCAATGCCGGCGTGACAGCCGCAAATTGTAATTAACGGCGCGTGATATCTATTAAAACAACTTTGATTCTCAAGGAGACATAAAAATGCCTAAACAACAATCGGGTTTTACCCTTATCGAATTAGTTGTAGTAATCGTGATCCTGGGTATTCTTGCGGCGACGGCATTGCCGAAGTTTATTGATTTGCGTTCGGATGCATCTGCTGCGGCGGCAAGCGGGATCGCTGGCGGTTTGAATTCAGCCAATGCAATTAACGTTGCTGGATGTGCGGTTACGGCGGGCGCGGCCGCGTCAGGTAAATGTGTTTCACTTCCTGCACTTCCTGCAGGGACGTCGACGTGCTCTAACATTGTCGACTTGTTGAGCTCGCCGCCAACTTTTACTACGGTAGCTCCTTTGCCTACTACAACAACTGCAGGGACTTTGTACATTATGGCTAATTCAGACCTTACCGTTGCAGGGGTTACCTGCACCTTTGTGTATGGCAATGGTGCTGGCGGCATTACTAAAACCTATTTTGCCAACGCAACTTCATAAAGGCAGGTTCTTGGCTGGCTGGAATTCGATAGGCGTCGAATGGGGCGAGCGAAACGAAACCTGCCATTGATTTCATTGATTGCCTCCGGGAGTGTCGCTTCATTCTTTGCGGGCGCACCAAAGCATATTGGCCATTCATGACAAGTGATCCGGCATACCGGAAGTGGTCCTGTGTTGCTGCAAGCGCCTGCATTGATTGTAAATGTTGATTGGTGATGATACGTACAAGACTAAACGGCTTCACCTTGGTCGAATTGATCGCCGTGATGGTCATCATCGGCATACTGGCGGTGGCAGTCTTGCCGCGCTTTCTCAATCCGCAGACTTTTCGGGCGCGTGGTTTTCATGATCAGGTGCTGGCAATGGTGCGCTACGCGCAGAAAGTGGCGATTGCGCAGCGTACCAACGTGTTCGTGAACGTCAATGCGGCAACGAATACGCTGTGTCTGACTTATGTCGCCGATCTCACTTGTACAAATCCGGCAGGGGTGCGCAATCCGGCCAATCAGGCGCAGGCCAATTACCGTGCAGTGGCACCGGCCGGGGTGACTTTTTCTTCTTCCGTATCCTTTTCTTTTTCAGCGTTAGGCAAGCCTGGCCCGGATGCGGTAGCGACGTTGACGATAGCCGGCGACGGCATGACGCGTACCGTCAGGGTGGAGCGCGAGACCGGCTATGTACATTAGGCGATTTCCTGAAAAGAAAATACCCCCTTGCACCGCGCAAGGGGGTATTTTCTTTCCCGAAAACCGCCTTAAAGCCCGACAGTGCGGGATATCGTTGATCGAGCTGGTCATGTTTATCGTCATCGTCAGCGTCGGCGTCGTCGGCATTCTGGCCGTGATGAACGTGACAACGCGACATAGCGCCGATCCGCTGATTCGCAAGCAGGTAGTCGCGGTCGCGGAATCGCTGCTGGAAGAAGTCGCGTTGCATCCCTTTACCTATTGCGATCCCAATGATGTGAACGTTCTGAACGCGACCACGAGCGCAAATTGCACTGGCGGAGCCGGCGGGCCAAACGATCAGAGTGTTCAGTTTGCGGTTGGCGAGACCCGCTATTCCTCCAGTACGCCATTCGACAACGTGAGCGATTACAGCGGGTTTTCCATGCCGGGCGGGATCAAGCCGATCAATGATCCAGTGACATCGGCTTCCGGGCTGGAGAATTACACTGCGGCAGTGACAATTACACAAGCCGGAGGCGCCGGGAAGGAGTTCCCCACGCTGCTTGCTGCTGCGGTACTGCGGATCGATGTGGTAGTGACCAGCGGTGCAGAGATCGCCAGGCTGAGCGGTTACCGCTTCCGTTATGCGCCGAACTCAACGCCATGAGAGGTGCTCGATAATGATTAGGCGATTTCCTGAAAAGAAAATACCCTCTTGCACCGCGTTAGGGGGTATTTTCTTTCCCGAAAACCGCCTTAATCGGCAACGCGGATTTACGCTGGCCGAGGCCGTCATCGTGATTGTCGTCACCGGCATCGTCGCGGCGATGGTGGCGGTCTTTATCCGAATGCCGGTGCAGGGCTACTTTGATTCGGTACGGCGGGCGCAATTGACCGATGCGGCCGATACCGCGGTGCGCCGCATCGCGCGCGATTTGCATCTGGCGGTGCCGAACAGCGTGCGATTGACGGTCGACGCAGCCGGCATATCCTATCTTGAATTCTTGCAGACCAAGACCGGCGGCTATTATCGCAAGGCGTGCAGCGTTGATCCGTGCCCGACAGGTGCTGCAGCAGAGAATGCGCTTGATTTTTCTGCGCCTGACAACAGCTTTGATGTGCTCGGAGGATTTCCGGCGGCGTCACCTCCACCTCTGTTAGGCGACCGGATGGTTGTGTTCAATTTGGGCGTTCCGGGCGCGGATGCGTATGCCGGCAATAACACGGCGCTTATTCGGTCGCTGACGCCAGGCGCAAACTCCACTCTCGTGACTATCGGTGCAAGGCAATTTCCGTTTGAATCGCCAAACCAGCATTTCCAGGTGATCGACAGCCCGGTGACTTACGTCTGCGCTCCGAGTGTGAGTGGCGGAAATGGCACCGGCACCTTGACGCGTTACTGGGGCTATGCGATCCAGCCTACCCAGAGCAGCAGCATCGCCGGTTTGACGGCGTTGGTCTCACCGCCCACGGTCTCGCCGTCGCGCGGTAGCGCGTTGCTGGCGGACAGCGTGAGCGCATGCACCATTACACCGCCTGAAAATCTGCCGCAGCCCGGCATCGCTTTGGTGACGATCCGGTTGAAGTTAAGACAGGGCAATGAAGAAATCACTTTCTACCAGGAAGTCCATGTCAACAATGTCCCGTAATGTTCGCTCGGTTTCGGGTGTTGCGCGCAATGCCGATCTCTGCGTCCGGCGATCCGAAGCGGGCTTCGCGCTTGTGTCAGCCATTTTTTTGTTGGTGATTCTGTCGGCGCTGGGCGCCTTCATGGTGCATTTTTCGGCGGTACAGCACACGACTTCGGCAACCGATACTGAAGGTTCACGCGCTTACTGGGCGGCGCGGGCTGGATTGGATTGGGCGTTGTATCAGGTGCTGGATCCTGACAATGCCACGGTTGTGGCACCGGACGCTGCGAACTGGCCTAATTTGCCGGGATGTGGATGGAGTCCGTCCACGCTTCCCGCATTGCAGGGCGCGCTCGCAGGCTTCACGGTGACTGTGGCCTGTACTCCTACCTTTCACAATGAGGCCGGCAAAAGAGTGGCGATCTATCAGCTTGTTGCGACTGCAAGCATGGGAACGGCGGGCAGCGCCTATTTCGTGCAGCGGCAGTTGAGCGCGACGGCAAGTAAGTGCCGTGACCCGGCCGCGCCTGTCGCACCTTATTCTTGTTTCTGAAAACCATGCCAAACAGGGTGCGCAGGGAAAAATGAAAAAAACAGAGAAAGCCATTTCAGGGTTATCAGCCTTCCCGGCTTGCAGGGCATCGCGCAGGCGCGGTGAGCGGATTAGGGGAGGGCTGCTTGCTGGCCTCATGTTGTTGATGATGGCGGTCAGTGGCGTGGCCAACGCCACTGTGATCCGCTTCAATGCGATTGACGAGGCCTACGGCAATCCTCCGGTCGCGGTACAGAATTATCTCGATGGGCACATTTACACGAAGCTGGTTGGGGTGCCTTTTACACTGGATGTGGCAGCGCTTAACAACAACCAAGTCCAGACCGACTATGCGATTGCCGGCACCGAATCGGTGAGTCTCAAGCTGGTCGATAATACGGATGGTGCATGCGTGCTCGACAACACGCAGCTCAACTACTGCAACAGCACCTGCACCGCCAAGACGGCAGTGATGGGCGGCAGCCAAACGCTGACTTTTACATCCGGGGACGCAGGACAAAAGCAGTCGGCCAGCTTCACGCTGAATTCGGCGTATCGCAACTTGGCAGCGATCATCAGCGATGGCGCCAATACTGCTTGCTCAACCGATGCTTTTTCGGTGCGTCCGACGAGCATTGCATCGGTAACCTCATCGAATGCAACGAATGCCAGTACGTCCGGTACACCGATATTCAAGGCGGGCAGCGATCAGTTTTCATTGACGGCAACCATTACAGGTGTGGCCGGCAATGCCAGTGGCTATACCGGCATCCTGAAAATGGACAATACCGCCATCCAGCCGGTTAGCCCTGCCACTGTAGTCGGCACACTGGCGCCGGCGCAGTTCCCCGTAGCCACGTCCGGAACGCCGTTGTCCACGGCGACGAGTGCGACCTTTACCTACAGTGAAGCAGGCGCTTTCCAATTGCTTGGCTATGATCCGGCAACCGATCCCACCACGCCGCGCGGCGTTTTCGATGACACATGGACAGCAGTCGATAGTGTCAGCACCAAGAACGATTGCGTCATCAATAGCTACAGTAATACCAAGGACAACTTTGGACAGTATGGCTGCAATTTCGGCATTATTGGCCCGACTGCGCCTTTCGGGCGTTTTACCCCTCACCATTTCGTGGCATTTGCGGGGGCAGTGGCCACCCGAGCAACCGCTGGTTGCACAGCGCCGTCCTCAAGCTTTACTTATATGGGGGAGCCATTTGGCGTGACGTTTACGTTGACGGCAAAAAATTCGGCAGATGTCACCACCAGGAATTATGCGGGCGCTCTCGCCAAGCTGGATGGCGCCACGGCTTCCAAATGGACTGCATACGCGGTGCCCGACAGCATCGGTATGTGGGCGATCGCCACTAACATCAACGCTAGTCAGGCATGCAAAGCGATATTTGCCTCGAGTACGCCGTTTGCCACGACGCTGACCTGTCCCGTATCCAGCGTTGCCGCCAGTGCCCCACGTATTGTCATGAATGGCACGCCAACAGGTGCATGGGCCCCGTTCGACAGTCCTATGGCCGGCAGTGCGACGCTTAACGGAAACGTGGTCTTCAATCGCGCCAATACAGCGGATGGTTCATATGAGTCCCTTCAAATCGGTATTGCGCCACGCGATACCGATGGCGCGCAGCTGCTGCCGGCGGCGCTCGATCTGGATGCCGACAATAGCGGCAGTGGTGAGCGCGCGAGTATCGCGACCACCGCAGTACGTTACGGCCGCATGCGTATCAGCAACGCGTATGGATCGGAACTGCTGCCTTTGCCGGTGCCAATGAAGACGGAATATTTCAAGAGCGGTACCGGGTGGATAGTGAATGCGGATGACAATTGCACAACGCTGACCGCCGGCAACGTGACATTAAGTAATCCCACCCGGAACATGACTGCCATCGCCACGACGCCGAGCTTTTCCAGTCCATTGCTCAAGGGGGATGCAAAACTGACCCTGTCGGCGCCAGGTACTGGAAGGAACGGCAGCGTTGATATTCAGGCTGCTGTGCCGGCCTGGCTGAAATACAACTGGAACACGACAACTGCCGGAGACGAAAATCCGGCTGGGCGGGCAATCTTCGGTATCTACAAGAGCCCGATAATTTATCTCCGGGAAAATTATTGATATGCAGATATGCGCTATGGATGCAAAATTTGCGGGATCACACATTTCTGTTGGCGTGAATGGGGATTGCCAAATGTAGCGCAAAAGAAATTGACAACGCTGGGCAATTAACTTAACTTCGAGCAACTTTTTCACTAGAGTTCAACGCATGCGCTTCTTCGCTAGGAATAAAAAAGCTATCGGTTGCATGGCCGTCACTGTGCGCGAGGAAGGTATCGGTGCGGCCCATATAAAACGTTCCTCTTCAAATCAACCTGTGGTGGCGTTCCTGGCCTTTTATCCAACCAATACATCGACGACAGTGGCGGCGCTGGAGAAGCTGGCGAAAGAATTGCCAGTGAACCGGTTTGACTGCAGCACCTTGCTGGCGCCTGACGACTATCAGCTTTTATCGGTGGAGGCGCCGAACGTACCGTCACAAGAGATGAAAGCGGCAATTCGCTGGCGCCTGAAGGATATGCTGGATTTTCATATCGACGATGCCACCATCGATGTGCTTGAGGTTCCAGCTGACAAGAATGCTGCAGGGCGGACGCACTCCATGTATGCAGTGGCTGCCCGCAATCAGGTGATCGAACAGCATCAAGCCCTGTTTTTCGAGACCAGGATACCTCTCACCATCATCGATATTCCGGAAATGGCGCAGCGTAATATTTCTGCGCTGGTCGAGCCGGAGGGGAGGGGGCTGGCACTTCTATCCTTTGATGAAAAAGGGGGCTTGTTGACGGTGACCTTTTCCGGAGAGCTTTTTCTGTCACGGCGGATCGACGTCACATTGTCCCAGTTGAAAACCACCGATGCTGACCAAAAGAATGCATGTTTCGACAGAATCACGCTGGAATTACAGCGTTCGCTCGATCATTTTGACAGGCAGTACCACTTTATTGCAGTGTCAAAACTGCTGGTTGCGCCTTTGGGCGATGAGGTTTCAGGTTTGCAGGAGTATCTGGCGACAAATTTGTACATCCCGGTAGAGGCCTTGAATTTGCAATCCGTGCTGGATATTTCCAAGGCGCCGGAACTGAAATCGCTCGACATGCAGCAGCGTTATTTCCTGACGCTTGGCGCAGCGCTGCGTCATGAGGAGAGGGCGTCATGAGTCAGCAGATCAATCTGTTCAACCCGCTTTTACTCAAACAGAGGAAGTATTTTTCGGCAATCACGATGATGCAGGCGTTGGGCTTGATTCTTCTCGGTTGTCTCGGCATCGCCATTTATACGAATTATCAAGTGTCGAGTCTGACCAAAGCCGCCGCTGCAACGACGGCCAGGCTTGGCGAGTCCCAAGCGCAGCTGGCCCAAGTCAATGCGGCATATGCGGCGCGTCAAAAAAACAAATCGCTCGAAGCGGATATCCAAAAAGCGGAAATGGATGCCAAATCGCTGCAGCAAATCATGGATATTTTGCATAAAGGCGAATTTGGCAACAAGACAGGTTATGCAGAATACATGCGGGCCTTTTCGCGCCAGATTCTGGACGGCGTGTGGTTGACCGGATTCAATATTTACGGCGCTGGAAGTGAAATCGGCATCCAGGGACGTGCATTGCAGCCTGAACTCGTACCGACATACCTTACGCACCTCAAGCGTGAGCCGGTAATGCAAGGGAAATCATTTGCAGTACTGGAGATGCAAAGACCATCAATAGACCAAACCAAAAAACAGGATGCAACAGGAGATAAGCCGCGCGTTCAGGCTGGATATATCGAATTCAGCCTGCGTTCTTCCGACGTCATGAAAGACGATATCGGCATGCCGGGAGACAAAAATAAATGACACAGCATTGGCAACAGCTTGTATCGAAAATCGACGCATTGAGTGTGCGCGAGCGCATCGTTATCTTTGCCATGTCGGCACTTCTCTTGATTGTCTTGGCAAACAATTTTTTACTCGCCCCGCAATTTGCGAAACAGGCCTTATTGTCGGATCAGGTGAAGCAGGAACAGTCGCAGATTGCCAGCCTGCAGGCCGAGATCCAGCAGAAACTAGCCTTGCAGCAGATTGATCCGGATATGGCCAGTCGCGCGCATTTGCAAGTGTTGACACAGCAAACGTCGCAAATGCGCACGGCCTTGGGGCAGATGGAAAAAGGCCTGGTTTCCCCTGATAAAGTACCTGCGCTGCTTGAAGACCTCGTGAGACAAAACGGCAAAGTGCATTTGCTGTCGTTGAAAACCCTGCCCGCGATGCGCGTAAGCGGCAACAGCCAGACGGAAAACAACAATGGCCGCGAAAAACCGGCAGAGGTGTTTTCTCCATCGAAGGAGCACCAAGACGGCAATGCGGCCGCAGGTGCAGTTTATCGGCATGGCGTGGAAATCGTGGTTCAAGGCAGTTATCTCGACATCCTGGACTATCTGACGCAGCTTGAGGCGATGTCGTGGCAACCGGTTTGGGGCAAGGCAAAGCTGAACGTCGATGCCTATCCAAAATCCACGTTGACCTTGGCTCTCTTTACCTTGAGCCTGGACCGGAAATGGCTGAATTTATGAAAGGGCCGATCGCGACATCAATGCTGCATGGCGTCATCCTGGCATGGACGTTGATCGGAACCCCCGCAGTTTTTGCGGACGCCCTTCGTGATCCGACGCGTCCGCCAGTTTCGGCAGAGCCTATGCGCGAAGGGCCGTTGTCCGGCACTGATTTCGGGCCTGTTTTGCAATCCGTCATTCTGTCGCAGGGCCGAATGATGGCCATCATTAACGGCCAGACCGTCAAGCTCGGCGAAAAATTCGGTGATGCGCGCTTGATAAAAATAAGCGAAAGCGAAGTTGTGCTGCGCACGGATAGCGGTTCTCAAACATTAAAACTTTTCCCAGACATTGGAAAACGGTTGACGGCCAATCGTGCCGGCATCAAACCCGATAGTCGGGCGCAACCAAGGTAAGGTATAAAGTGCAAAAAATTACATTAGCCATCGTGGTGTTGACTCTGGCGGGATGTGCTTCCTCCCCGCCAAAACGCGATACGTATGACCTGATCAATGCCGAGATGAGCAAGGCGGCGGCTGCCAAGGTGCGTCCCGCACAACCTGATGCCGTATCGGCGGCCTTGTTGCCACCAATTCAGATTGAAATGCCGAAACCCCGTCAGCCGCTTGAAGAACGATTCAGTCTTGCGCTCAACAATGTCCCGGCCAATCAATTTTTCATGGCGATCGTGTCCGGCACGCGTTACAACATGCTGGTGCATCCCGATGTGACGGGTACGATTTCCGCCAATCTCAAGGACGTCACCTTGTTCGAGACGCTGGATGCGATTCGCGAGTTATACGGTTATGACTACAAGGTTGACGGCACCCGAATCGTGATCAGGCCGCTGACGATGCAGACCAAGGTCTTTCAGGTGAACTATCTGAGCGGTAGCCGCAAGGGCAGCTCTGATACGCGCGTGAATTCCGGTTCGGTCAGCGATGTCGTGCCGAGCGGCACCACATCCGGCACGACAAATGCCGGCGGCACCACGCCCGCAAGTACGGCACGGGCAGTGGAAAGCAGCAAGATCAGCACGACATCGAACAGTGATTTCTGGGGTGAATTGAAAGCGGCATTGGAAGCGATTGTCGGCAGCGACAAAGACGGGCGCAGTATTGTTCTCAGCCCGCAGTCCGGCGTCGTGGTGATTCGCGCCATGCCGGAGGAGCTGCGTAACGTTTCCGCATATCTCAAGGCGACACAGCTTTCCGTGGATCGTCAGGTGATTCTGGAGGCCAAGATAGTCGAAGTGCAGTTGAATGACAGTTCCCAGACCGGTATCAATTGGGCATTCTTCGGCAACAATGCGACCAAGCGCGCATCAGCCGGCTTTATCGCGCCCGGAACGACTTTGTCTTCCACTGCACAGTCCAATACCTTGGCAAGCACGGGCGATACGGCCGTCTCCGCGATTACCAACCTTGCACTGAGTGCGACCAATACCGCGCTCAATGCCAGTAACGGTTCATTATTCGGACTCGCATTTCAAACCAATAACTTCGCGGCCTTGCTTTCGTTTCTGGAAACCCAAGGCACTGTGCATGTATTGTCCAGCCCGCGGATTGCGACACTGAATAATCAGAAAGCCGTGCTCAAAGTTGGCGTTGATGAGTTTTTTGTCACCGCCGTCAGCAGCACCACTACAACCGGCACAGCCACCACGACAACGCCGAGCGTGACGTTACAGCCGTTCTTTTCAGGTGTCGTTCTTGATGTGACGCCGCAGATTGATGACCAAGGCAATATCATCCTGCACATTCACCCATCGGTAAGCCAGGTCAGCACGGTGAACAAGACGATTGATCTGGGAAGTCTGGGCGGGTCTCTGAACTTGCCTCTGGCATCCAGCAATACATCGGAAACCGATAGCGTGGTTCGCGGTCAGGATGGGCATATCGTTGCCATCGGCGGCCTGATGCGGCAAGCGACGACGTCGGATCGTTCGCAACTGCCTGGTGTAGGCGATGTTCCTGTTGTCGGCGCATTGTTCCGCAATACCAACCAGGTTATGCAAAAGCGAGAGCTGGTGATCCTGCTCAAGCCGACGGTGATTCACGGAGACAGTAATTGGTCGGATGACGTGCTGGAAAGTCAGCGGCGCATTCAAACGCTGGCCCCGCGAAATGCGATGGAATCGCGGTAGGCATGTACAAGAATCACTTCGGGCTACGTGAGCTGCCATTTGGCATTACCCCGGACACCAGTTTTTTCTTCGCCTGCGCCACTTCTCAGGAAGCACTCAACACGCTGTTGATTGCCGCAAAAAATGGCGAAGGTTTTATCAAGATCACCGGCGAAGTAGGAACCGGAAAAACGCTATTATGTCGCAAGTTCATGGCGACGCTGGATGACAGCTTCGTGACCGCGTATATTCCGAATCCCTATCTTGAGCCGCGCACGTTGATGCTGGCGCTGGCCGATGAACTGGAAATTCAGCAGGACAAGGATGTCGATCAGCACCAACTCCTGAAATCGATTAATCATCGTTTGCTGATGCTGGCCAGAGAAGGAAAGTGCGTGATCCTTTGCCTGGACGAAGCCCAGGCGATGCCGATTGAGAGTCTGGAGGCGCTACGCTTGCTGACCAATCTGGAAACGGAAAAACGCAAGTTGCTGCAAATCGTTTTGTTCGGACAGCCTGAATTAAACAGAAAATTGCAGCAAGAGGCGATTCGGCAATTGGCGCAACGGATTACGTTTCACTATCATCTTGGACCGCTCTCCCGGGATGATCTCGACTTTTACATTTCTCATCGGCTCAATGTCGCGGGTTTCAGCGGTAGCAGGCTGTTCGGCCGCGACGCGGTTCGCGCATTGAGAGCTGCGAGCGGCGGCATTCCCCGGTTAATCAATATTTTGGCGCACAAGTCGCTGATGCTGACCTATGGCGAAGGCAAACGCCACGTGCGCGCACGTCATGTGAGAGCCGCAGCCAGTGACACGCTAGCCGCAAAGAAAACGATTTGGCGCTGGGTTTGGTTGGCAGGGGTGGCGGTGCTGACGACAGGCGCGGGTGCAGGATGGGCCTTTTTTAAATAATAGGGCTTACGCAAAACGCATTTCTTTGCAATGCCATGAATGCTCCCTCTCCCGCAGTGATAGGGCGCCTTACCGCTGGAATCATTCCCCTGCCGATTGTCCTTGAGCGGATAGTAGTAAATCTTGATTCGTTTTGGATTTACCTACATTGCGTCGCCAACCACTTTTTTCATAAATCAATGGAACCCTAGGCTTCCTGCTGCCACTCAACATGGGATGCCGCAATGCGGCGGCATATAAGCCATACAGTTGCGACTGCAGCAAGCAGTGTGTTTCAGGGGGAGATGATGAAAGGTAGTTATCGATATGAGGAGGTAATGGCCGATCTGATGACCTGTCTTGGCATGGCGCCGCTGGACGGTTCACCTGCCGGAACGTACATCCTCAATTTTAGCAACGGCGCATCGCTCTGTTTCCGTCATGCGAAGGATGAGTTTGTCGATGTGCTCGCCGAAGCGGGCAAGCTTAACGAACACACGGCTCAAACTGCTGTGGCTGACTTGCTGGCACTGAACCAGCTAGCCGCTCGTACCCCGCCCATTCTGGTCGGGCTCGATCGCCGAACCGGTATTGTCACAGTGAGTGCGCGCATCGACATCGCCCGCTGCGGCAAAAATGTCCTGACGAATCTCGTTTGGGATGTACTCGGTCGCGTATCCACTGCGCGGTCATTGCTGACAGAAGGAAATGCCCACCGCGCCGCCGATGCAGGGCATAGACACATAAGAAGGCCACTGATTCTGAAAGCGGCGATAGAAAAAAATCACATTAAAAAATGAATGCGTGCGGCGAATCCAGGCCAGCATGGCGCAAGCGATGTGGTTGCGCTGGATGCGCGTTTTTTGACACGAACAGTTTCACCTTGAATGTTTCAGTAAAGCCCTTGATCTTGAGGACTTGGCCGTGCGGCCATTCATGATTATTCCACGCTAATGCATCCCCCCGCTGATAGGGCACCCCACCGCCGGAATCCTCTCCCTGCCAATTGTCCTTGAGCGGACGGTAGTCAATCTTGGGCGGACATTTACCGCCTTTACATCCGTTTCGGATTTACATACATTGTGTCGCTAATCACTTTTTTACGTAAATCCTAAATGAGTTTAATCAATCAGATGCTGCAAGACCTGGACGCTCGCAGTCCCGACGGGGCGGGGAGCGCGCATATGCATTCCCACGTCAAGGTAGTTCCCGAGCGTGGAGGCATCCATGCGGCTTGGTGGCTGGTCCTTGTACTGGGGATCATGTTATCCGCGGTGATTGCATGGTTGTACCTGAAAGAGCCCTCCGGCATGGCGCTCGCTTCATCCGGTACGCCACCACCAGCTTCGCGGCTTGGATTGGAACAGGTGGCATCTCAAAAAAACAGGGAAGAGGACAATCATGATGCGATCGCACCAGATGTCAATTTACCTTCCGCCGCAATGCGACAGGCCAGTGCCGAAACGCGCTCCAATAATCCCTCGAAAGAAACGTTGCAAACAAGTGTTTCCAAAGAGGTGCCTTATTCTCAGGTCAATGCCGCATCAGCGATCGGATCGGTAGCCGCGTCAAAACCTGCGGTCGCGGAGCCGGTACGCCCGATGCAAAAACGCATGCAGGAAGACAGCACCAAGGCGCCTGAAGCGAACTCGCTCGTTAGTGTCGACAAGCACGTCAGTGAATTAACACGACAGCAGCGGGCAGAAAATGAATACCGTAAAGCCGCGTCACAGATACAGTCGGGTAGTGTGCTGGAAGCGATTGCAACGCTGGAAGGTGCCTTGCAACTCGATCCTCTGCACGCTTTGGCACGCCAGACTTTGGTAGGAGTGTTACTCGACGGTAAACGCCACGAAGAGGCTGCCCGCAAGCTGCAAGAGGGATTGAGCCTGGATCCGAGGCAGGCGAGTATGGCGATGATTCTGGCTCGCCTTCAAGTGGAAAAAGGCGAACTTCAAGCGGCCGTCGAAACTCTCCAGCGCACTTTGCCTTACGATACGGACCGCGCCGATTACTGCGCGTTTTTGGCGGCATTGTTGCAGCGGCAGGCGCGACACAAGGACGCGATTGCGCAATACATCGTGGCATTACGCAAGATGCCTCAGAATGCTGTCTGGTGGATGGGACTTGGCATTTCACTTCAAGCGGAAAATCGCACTGCAGAGGCGCGGGAAGCATTTGGCAGAGCAAAAGCGAGCAACACGCTATCCCCGGAATTGCAGGCATTTGTAGAGCAGAAGATAGCGCAAATTCAGCGCTGATTGAATTGAGCGATGGCGCGTGTCTGACGCAAGCATTTCGCGCCCTGCAAGGGAGGGCGACTGTCAAGGCAACGGGAGTATGCATATTTGTGTTTGTTGAAGCGAATATTGCAAGAGTAGTGGTCTTGGCAAATATTCTCGGGGGCTTTTTGAAAGACCTGTTTCCTTCTCAGACAGCGCATCCTGCTTGTTTTTCAATTAATCCTGGTAACGCAGCATGCCGGTATTCATTGTTAGGGCTGCCTTCATCACGGCCGTGATTTCAGTCGGGGTCTTTGTGTATGCCCGCGTCACTCAGAAACGATACGACCGCAGTGCCAATACAGTGTAATTGCCGGCCTCTTGGTTGTGCCAGACACGGCCAAGCGCGATGTCGTGATTCAAATCGGTGGCGCAGGCCAGCATGCCCATATCGGCTTCGTGTAAAACGGAGCTGGTCGGATGGTGTGGAGAATTGATCAGAATGAAATCCGTCTGGCCGTTTACCCCGCTGCCGCAACCCGTCAACTAGTATTTCTGACATTGCTCGATCGCCAATTAATTATTAATCTTCGGCAACCGTCAATTTTCAATAAAAATAGTTCAATAAATATTTTTAAATATGTTGCGCAAGTAATAATTTATTGATATTGTTCAACTCCTAATTTTTCCACTTTTGCAACTTCAATGTTTTGCTCCACATTGCTCTGGATGCAATGTGGACAACGTGAAACGAATCGAGCCTGAGTATTTCTCAGACTGCCTAAGCAAAATATTGATGGCGCTGGTGAATATCAAAAATCAAGAATTGGATTTTCCGCATTGGTTGTAGTAGCGGTACCCGCTCCAAATTGTTGGTAAATAAGCAGCAAATCACGCAATGCTTCCAGCCGGAAATGGGGCATAGTAAAAAATAACAGGTCGGCACACATGATGTCCTGGGCCGCATACTAAAAATAAGTCAGGGAGCGTTGGTTTGAATTCATTTTCAGCCGCTTTTAGCAGGCTATCTGGTCTTTTTTTGTCTTTAAAAAGACCAGAGAAGCATGGGTTGCAGCGCGTGTGCACCGCGTTGTGCATTGCCCTATTCGCATCCGCTGCCATGGCACAGACGCAGGCAGGCGGCGCCATCACATCCGATACGGTATGGCATGCTGCACAAAGCCCGTATGTAGTGAATACCGATATCCAAGTGCAAAGCGGCGCGACCCTCACGATCGAAGCCGGAACGACAGTCTACATGGGGGCGGATACACGCTTCATCGTGCAGGCAGGCACCGTAAAGGCAATCGGCACCGCTCAATCACCCATTATCATTACGTCGCAAAGGCTGCAGAACAATCAAATACCGGCGCCAGGCAACTGGCAGCAAATAATTTTCAATGCCGGTACCAACAGCGCCACCAAGCTGGAATACGTGCAAATTGAATATGGCAAAGGCATGGTCGTCAACAGCGCGGCGCCGACATTCAACTATCTCACGCTCAAGAACAATCAGGGAGCAGCCGTTGCGGTTGATTTGGCCGCCTCTCCAGTGGGCGCCGGCAACCAGGCTATCGGCAACAACATCAATGCAATCGTGGTGCCCGATGGTGATATCAGTGGTTCGGTCACTTGGGGAATGCGGGGAATTCCGTATCTTGTTCTTTCCGGCACTGTATCGGTAGGCGCATCACCGAAAATTACGACGATCGCACCGAACAGTGTGCAGCAAGGCGAAACGCAAACTGTCACGGTATCGGGTTCACGCCTGACCGGCCTGTCGCAAGCGGCATTCAATCTGGAGGGATTGAATGCAGAAGTACTTCAGGGGACAACCGACACCCAGGCGCAATTAAAAATCTCGGCGACTTCCAATGCAGCCATTGGCGCAGCCAGTCTGTCGGCGTTGGCCGATGCAGGCGAAATCAAATTCAACAATGCATTCACGGTAGTATCGACCCAGCCCAAACTGACATCGGTTGCACCCTCTATCATTTCGACCAATCAGGGCGATGTAGCCGTCACGCTCAAAGGCCAGAATTTCACAAATCAGTCGGTCGCCTATCTGGATACAGCGGCGTTGGCGACTACCTATGTCAGCGCAACAGAAGCCACTGCCGTCGTTCCGAATCAGGTTGTTAATGCCACCAAATCGATCAAGCTACGCACGTCGAATCCAAAAAATGGCGGAGCAGAGTTTGTCTCAAATGACCTGGCTATCTCTGTCATCACGCCTGCACCGGTCGCTCTGTCCGTCACGCCAAATGCATTGCGCCGCGGCGAAACAAAGAGCTTCCAGATAACGGGCACCGGCTTGGCCGGGACCCAGCTTGCCGCTTCCGATGCTGCGCTGGTAATAAGCAATCTGGTATTGACGCCGACCCAAGCAAGTTTCAATTTGAACGCAGCCGCAAATGCATCGTTAGGCAAACAAAAAATCACATTGAGCAATGCTGCCGGCAGTACTTCAGTAGACGTGACGGTCAATCCTGCATTGCCGGTCGCTGTCCTTGCGCCGACGCCAGTGGCCGTTCCTCCTGACGGTACGTCGCGTCAATTTGCTGTCCAACTGTCTTTTGCCGACACACAAAACCACACGTTTACTGCGACCATCGGTGATACTTCAATAGCCAGCACTTCATCATCAAGCTTGACGATTGCGGCGGGGCAGTTGCAAGCAGTCGGCAGCATTACCGGTTTGAAGGCCGGTGTGACATCGCTTACCTTGGTTTCTTCCACATTGGGCACGCTATCGGTGCCAGTTTATGTGACATCCGATTTCGTCGGACTGAACACCAGTACCGCACCTTTGCTGGGTGTGATGCTCACGCCGCCACCACTACCGCCTGAGCAGCAATCGGTTTCACCTGTTTCCCCGCATTTGGGTGTGGTGCTAGGTAATTTTATTCAATCTGTAGCGCCCAAAGCCTTTACGGTTGGTAGCGGCCCCAGCGCGCTCACCATTTCAGGTGCTGGATTACAGGGCGCAAGCTCGGTCGCAATTAGTCCCGCAGATGGCGTCACAGCCGGAGCCATTGCCGCTGCTGCGGATGGCAAATCGGTCACCGTACCGCTTACCGTTGCCGCAAATGCGCCTGTCACAGCACGTCAAATCATTGTCCTATCTCAGGCTGGCGTACCTTATCCGGTCGCAAGCCCGGCCGCGGACCGCATAGCGATTACGCTGCCGATGCCGGAAATTTATTCCATTGAGCCGCTTTTCGGTACGCCGGGAACATCCAGCGTGAGCCTGGTGGTGCGTGGCCGTAATCTGCAATCGGCACAGTCATTGAATGTCTCACCGCCTGATGGGATAGCGCTCGACTCGTCAGTCGTCGTTAATGCGGATGGTACGCAGTTGACCGCAGGGATGGCGATTGCTCCATCTGCGCCGCTGGGGCAGCGCGTGATTACCGTGACGACGCCGGCCGGCACATCGGATGCCACAGCGAGCGTGGCAAATATATTCAATGTGGTCAATCAACTGGTCAGCAATGTCACGCCTATCGTTTCGCCTGCTTTGGGTGTCGTTAAGCAAGATACAAGTACGCCGACACAGACATACGGTGCCTTTGCGCCAGCGCTCGGCGTAACGCTGGGTACTGCTGCTGTCAGCATCAGCCCGGCAGCGAAAGCAATCGGCACAACATTTACATTGACCGTGCAGGGCTCCGGTTTGCACGGCGTGACAGGAATCAGTTTTGTACCGGCTACCGGATTAACCGTTGGGACGCCGGAAATTGCAGCGGACGGCCTTTCGCTAACAGTAGCCGTGTCGATTGCCGCAGATGCGCCGCAAACGGCACGTACTGTAAAACTGTCGGCTGGTGCGGTTTCCGTGCCATTCGCAAATCCTGCCGCCGCAGTATTCAATGTGACGGCGGTATTGCCGTCGATTGACTCGACCGATCCTATCGTTCTCCAATTGGGCGCCGCACCGGTAGTAATGACCATACGCGGGAAAAATTTCCAGGATGCGCAAAGCGTCAAATTTGTGCCATCCGAGGGAATCACCGTCAGCATACCGCCGATCGTCGATGCAACCGGGACTCAGTTGACTGTCAACGTATCCGCAAGCGGTAGCGCTACGCCAGGCAAGAGAGTGGTAATCGTGACCACTCCAGGTGGTGAAAGCACTGCGGAGTTGAGCATCGCGAATACGGTGTCGTTGGCAAGCAATACATTGACGGCCGGCCCTGTTGCTGCTCCTTTGCTTGGAATAGTGGTGCAGGAGGCGACGACTCCCACATCTTCCGTTTTTGGGCCAATCGCCGCGCCGGATGTTGGCGTTGTATATGGCGAAGTTGCCGCGCAACCGGTTAGCAGTTTCGCATTCTCGAAACCATTGGGTGTTGTCCTCGGACCAATCGCAACCGCAGTGCAGCCGCAGAAGCTTGCGGTGTCCAGTACAGGTACCTTGTCCATTAGCGGCTTTGCGCTGAATGGCGTAAGCGACGTAAGCGTCAGCCCGGCGCAGGGCGTAACCATAGGGTCGCCATGGCAAATATCGGCCGATGGAAGCCAAGTGATCGTCCCGATTTCCATTGCTGCCGATGCAGCGCCGACCATACGCAAGCTTGTCTTGAGCGATGCCGCCGGCAAGATTGTTTTTAGTGACCCGGCTGGATCAACCTTCGGCATTTACTCGAATGCCGTCCCGCAGCTTTCGTCGATATCGCCGATTGTTTCCACAGCAGGATCTCTGGTGACACTGACGATACTTGGCCAGAACTTGCAAAACGCAACCGCAGTCGTTGCGTTGCCCGGCGACGGTCTCACATTCGATCCGCAGCTTGCCGTGAATGGCGACGGGACGCAACTGACGGTAAGAGTGCAAATAGCGTCTGATGCGCAGCTTGGTTCGCGTGTCATTCAGGTAGTGACTCCGGTTACTGCGTCCTCGTCGGAGTCGAGCGCGGCAAACAAATTTACGGTCTACGCGCCATAAACAGCAAGACCCGCACTGCGGGATTGATAAGCGTGAAAAAGTGTTTGAAATGATGATTAATTTATTGGAAATCTGTGAAGGGGTGAGTCATGAATAATTTTGCTTTAACCATAAAGCGAACGCTGTTGGCGAGTTTATGTTTCGCTCCCGGCTTGGGTTTCGCATTCAATAGTGGTAGTACGGGGGCCGATGGCGCATTCAGTCCGACTGTCAACACCCAATTGCAGTTGCCGGAGAGTGGCGTATTCAACTTCACGACGGTAAATATTCCGACCGGCGTTACCGTCACGTTCAAGAAAAATACGACCAATACGCCGGTTGTGTTTCTTGCAAGCGGCAACGTGACGATTGCGGGAACATTGTCGGTTGCTGGCGGTAATTCAACGCCTGTGGGGGCGGCAGGAGACGGTAATCTGGGCGACGATGGTTTGCCCGGCGTTGGTGGACCGGGCGGATTTGCCGGCGGTAGTGGCGGGCAGACTGGTACGAATAGACGCGGCGGTGCCGGTTTGGGTCCCGGCGGAGGCAATGGTGGTATCCCAGGCATAGGTGGACTTTCGAGTTACGTCTTCGGCGGCTATGGAGCCGGTTACAGTGCAGCCGGTACTTGCAACGAGGCGTGTCAGAATTGGGGCGCAAACAGCAGCTACGGTCTCGAGAACGGGGGGGGCACAGCATATGGTTCGAATCTATTGCTTCCTCTTATTGGTGGTTCCGGAGGTGGTGGCGGAGGGGGCAGTACTGGCTTTGGAGGATCGGGCGGCGGCGGTGGCGGCGGCGCGATTTTGATAGCTTCTTCTGGCACGGTTTCTGTCACAGGAACTATCTATGCATACGGCGGCAACAGTGGTGCAGCGGCAGGCGCTAATTCGGGTGGAACCGGCGGCAGTGGCAGCGGCGGCGGTATTCGAATTGTTGCAGCCACTATTTCGGGAAACGGTACGATTAATGCATTGGCCGGTAATGTGGGAAACAGCGCCCTGAGTTGGCCTTACAACGGTGGCAAAGGCGCTGATGGCCGTATCCGGCTTGAGGCGGAAACCTTCACGCGTACGGCAGCTACCACGCCAGCCTATACCACGGGCGCACCGGGGGCAGTGTTCATCGCCGGCTTGCCGACACTGACTATCAGCAGCGTAGCCGGCGTGGCAGCACCCGCCAGTCCAACCGGCAATGCGGATATTGTTCTGCCTGCAAATACACCTAATCCGGTAACTGTTGTATTGAACACAACCGGCGTACCGGTAGGGAATACCATCAAGCTGACGATAACACCCGTGAATGCGGCGCCGTCTTCTGTCGTGCCGTCTTCTGTAATCAGCCCGGCACTTTCAGGCACCACAGAGAGCGCGACAGCAAGCGTCACCGTCACTTTGCCGTCCGGCCCGAGTGTGATGTCTGCAACCACCACCTACACCATCGTCGCCGCGTTGGGCGATCTGATGTCCACCTATGCCCAAGGAGAGCGCGTAGAAAAAATCACCTTGGCTGCAGTGCTCGGCGGACAAACAAAAGCCACGTTGATTACGGTATCCGGCAAAGAATTTGCCGCGCCTGCGGCAGCTTTGGCGTTGGCTGGAATCGCCGGCTGATAAGAAAGGATGCGTGTCGCGGCACGCATCCTTTTGTTCTCCATAGCCGTTCATGCCCTCAGTTTTGAGGGGGACAGTAAATCAATCATCAGCGATGTACCCGCAGCACCATCCGGCTGACCCCGTGATGGAGAAGACCATGACTGCCCAAAAATCTATGACACCAATTCATCAGTTGGCTTCCTCCATCAAAAAACAATTCGCGTTGAAGCGTATGCCGTCCGCATTCTTTGACAAGTCCCTCATGCGTGCTGTTATCGCAGCCGGTATTGTAACGATGGGTATCGCCGGCGCAGCCGAGCTGACTATTCTGGATTCGGTGGTGGTCAAATTCGGGCAGGATGCCGAACTGGTCGTACGCGACAAGATAACGACAGGCAAGGGCGCGACGTTCACCAGCCAAAATGATGACAATGCAGCGGGCCAGACGAATCCGACTGCACAAGTTCCCGCTGCCGCCAATTGGCGCGGAATCCGCCTCGAAAAATCTTCCCTCGCTTACGGCGTACAAATCGGCGACGGTACGCTGATCCGCTACGCCGGTGCATTGGATGGCGCGGGCTTGACCCTGCGCGGCGTC